>CAVEDT010000018.1:0-12613 GCA_963614475.1 Roseburia faecis | reverse complement strand
CTGTCGGGGTGGGGCGCACAGACTTCCGCCGCGATTATGACCGTCTGGTGTTTTCGTCGCCTTTCAGGCGGTTACAAAACAAGACGCAGGTGTTCCCGTTGCCCGGTAGTGTCTTTGTACACAACCGCTTAACTCATTCGTTGGAGGTCAGTAGCGTCGGCCGTAGTATGGCCGATGAAATTGCGGCGGCACTTGTGCATCGCCACGGTCCTATGGACGGAATTTTTGCCGACTTGGGTGATGTGGTGGCTGCGGCGTGTCTGGCTCATGACCTTGGCAATCCGCCTTTCGGCCATTCTGGCGAAAAAGCCATAGGGACTTTCTTCAGTGAAGGCGCCGGCCGGGCACTTAAGGACCGACTGACCGCGCAGCAGTGGAGCGATGTCGTCAATTTTGAAGGTAACGCCAATGCCCTGCGAGCGTTGACGCATCAGTTCAACGGTCGCCGCCCCGGAGGTTTTGCAATGACTTATACGATGTTAGCTTCCATCGTCAAGTATCCTTATGACTCATCACTGGCCGGAGCAAAGGGCAAATTCGGCTTCTTCGGGAGCGAGCGTGCCGACTTCGAGCGTATAGCTACGCGTCTGGGTATGTTGCGTATGCCCTCGCCCGAGGGATCTGTTCGGTTTTGCCGACATCCGCTGGTGTACGTCGTCGAGGCCGCTGACGATATATGCTACGAAGTCATGGACTTTGAGGATGCCCATAAATTGAAAATTCTCGGCACGGACGAGGTCTTGGACGCCCTATTGGCATATTTCGACGAAGAATCCTGCGCTCATGTGCTTGAAGTGATGGAGCATGTCAAGGATCCCAACGAAAAGATTTCGTATCTGCGCAGCGGCGTCGTCGGACGCTTGGTAAGTTGCTGTGCGCGCACATTTATCGACAACGAAGATGCCATATTGTCGGGTACTTTCGAAGGCGCGTTGCTTGATCATATACGCGAACGCGAACGCGAGGCTTACCGCTGCTCCACGCGCCTGTCGTGGGGCAAGATTTACGGAGCACCGCAGGTGGTGGACATCGAATTGGCCGGTAATCGAATTCTGACTTTCCTGCTCGAAAAGATGATACATGCCGTCACTTACCCCGAGCTCAATTATTCGCGTCTGCTGCTCAGCCAAGTCCCGGGGCAGTACAACGTGGGCGCTCCCGAATTGTTTGACCGCATCCAGGCTGTCCTCGATCATATTTCTGCAATGACGGATGTATATGCCCTCGACCTCTACCGCAAACTCAACGGTATGAGTCTCCCGGCAGTCTGAACATCTGAAGGTCAAATGCGATATAATGCTGCCTGACGATACAAAACGCCTGTAAAATAGCAATATAAATAACTCTCGGATTACTCCGAATAATACAAAGATTTTTCAAGTAAAAATGTCCCGCAAAAGACTGATAACCATACTTGCGCTTGTGCTTGTGGCAACGGCCGGCGTCTTGGCGCAAAAGCAATACTATGCACCCTCGGACGTGCCCAATGTACAATTAGAGAACAAAAATCGCTATTTGAGCGACCCGGCGCATTTCATAGATGCTTCCGCCACCGTTCATATTGATTCGACATTACAAAACATACGTACAGCCACGGGTGTGCAGGCTGCCGTCGTGGTCGTGCCCAATATGGCCGGAGATATGGATGTGGACACCTATGCCACCGAACTTTTCACGCTTTGGGGGCTTGGCGACAAAAAGAAGGACAACGGTCTGCTGGTGTTCGTTTCGGTGGGCGACCGCAAGTATGCGATGCGTACCGGATACGGAATCGAAGATATCATGCCGGACGCAATCTGCGGACGCATCGAGCGCAATATTATGGCGCCGGCGTTCAAAGATGGCGACTATTCCGGCGGCCTCCGTGCGGCAGTGGATAAAATAAGTTCGGTATTATGCGACCCGGCAATTCGTGACGAAATGCTCGGCGATATCGCCGCTCAGGAGCATGAAGATTGGATGAATGTCCTATCGCTATATTTGAGCTTTTGCGTGATTGCGACGCTGATAGCGTTTGTATGGCTGCTACTGGCTCTTCGCGGAGTACGAGGCAAGACGCCGTATGACAAGTATCAGGCTACGCGCACGTTATCCAAGGTCTCGGGCGCTTGCGCTTGGTTCACGCTTGGAATGACACTGCTGGTGTATGTCCCTCTGCGTATGATTATGCGGAGATGGCGCAACGGCGCGCACTACTGCTCCAATTGCGGGACTAAAATGGAAAAACTTGACGAAGAAAGCGATAATGAGTATCTGACGCCGGCGCAGGATGCCGAGGAACGTATCAAGTCCGTGGATTATGACGTGTGGTTGTGTCCCAAGTGCGGCACGACGGATATATACCGTTTTGACGAAGACAGCGGATACAGCGAATGTCCGTATTGCCATGCGCGCACATGCCGCTTTGTGCGAGACACCGTGATGCAACGTCCCACCCAATATAAAGAAGGTGTCGGCGCCAAGACTTACACCTGTCTCAATTGCAAGAAGACGCACAGCATTGCATATAAGATAGCCAAACTCGCGCCCACCGTGATTGTCGGTGGCGGCGGATTTGGTACCGGCGGAGGCGGCGGTATATCAGGCGGTAGCTGGGGTGGCGGCAGCACCGGCGGTGGCGGTGCCTCAGGCGGATGGTAATACTTCCGCTGAGGCCGAATAGCTGATTATAACTCTATTTGGGAGCGATGGCGGACGGCGTATGCGACACCGGCAATCATCAGGCGCAGCGCCCCAAGGCTGCGAGCACGCATTGCTTGTCTAACTATACGCAGCCATCCGCTGTATGGATGCGTAAGGTGTAGCACTGCACCGCGAGCGCGCCATACTGCCGGGGTCGGCGTGCGTTGACCCGTGGACGGTCCGCCTGTATGACGTCCGATGACGACCGGCATATACTCGATGCTCAATCCGCGGCGGCGGGCATTCCATATCAGAATATCCTCCTCGCCGCAGCCCAATGCCGGGGCGCCAATGCCGAATAAAGTGCAGAAATGCAAACCTGAACGGCGAACGGCATCCATACGCAAAGCAATCTCGACGGACGACGGGCAGTAGCCGCGTGGCATACCGTGTCCGAGGTTCAAGCGTGATTTCGGGTATGTTTTGTTCCCGGCACCTTCGATGCGGAAGGTGGTGATGTCGGCTTCGCCAAGGCTGTCAAGTGCTGCGCGCAGTTGCGTCTCGGTGTAGCTCATATCATCATCTGCGGTGAGGACGTACTCCGCATCGGCGGCTTCGAGCAGTCTGTTGCGATTGGCGCATAGCCCGCGGCCTTCCGTCATGATTACCCGGATATCCGGACGATGCAAAGCCGGAGGTACTGCCGGCGCGGCGTCCTCTCCGGTCTGACATGATACAAGGTAAGACACACCGTCTACAACGGGCAGTGACATAGATGCCGTGCGCCGCAGACCGTTGTCGCCGTAAGTGGCTATGAGCACTTGAAGTCGCATTGTCTGTAAAGGTCTATAGCTTGTCCGTAAAGTTCTATAGCGACTTGCCGCTGTTGTGCGAAATCTTGCGCCAGAAGTCTTCGTAGCGATGAGCGACGACTTCGCAGTCGTTGTGCTTGACTACATATTCGCATGCTGTTAATGCATTTGATGCCAGTATTTTGCGGTCAAGGCATCGGCGTATATCCGGGAGCGCCGCTTCCGGATCGCGCGGGTCGATATTGATGGCCGGTGTGGCGCATCCTTGGAAGTCGTTGAAGTCTTTTTCGGCTCCGGTGACCACGGTTTTGCCCATGGCCATGGCCAGGAGCGCAGTTGTTGCCGGAGTGTAGCTGTATAATTGGTCGAAAACGATGTCCGCGCGAGCCATATTCTTCAGAAATTCGGCATACTGCAGGTTGTGAACCGGGAGCACGGTGACTTTGTCGCGAAATTCGTTCTCGATAATTTTGGCGATGCGCATCAGTTGGGGTATACCTTTTTCTTGCTCGCGTCCTATATGGCTGGGCAATAGGATGCTTATAGGCTTGTTCGATTCGATGTCTACGGGCATCGGTTTTATTGCGGCGGTATCTACTGGTATGCCGCCATAGGCCAAACGTTCGGGCTCGATTACGCGAGACATAGACAGTTGGTACTCGTAGAGTGCGGTGATGGCTCCGTCCACGTGGTCGTAAACGTATTGCGCGTAATCGGATAATTCGGGTTGCTGCCACATGGATACGGTGCGACCGCGAGTGCTCCGGGCATATTCGGTGGGGACGCCGTCGATAGCCCATTCGCTGTATTTCAGCGGTCCGTTCGGGTCCTTGCACATATTGACAAAAGCCGTATCGGTGCCTATAGCCGTAAGGCATACCAGCCCGTTGTGTCGACGCAGTCCGTCCA
The DNA here is from genome assembly GCA_963614475.1 of Roseburia faecis. GTDB lineage: Bacteria > Bacteroidota > Bacteroidia > Bacteroidales > Muribaculaceae > CAG-873. The sequence continues at coordinate 8,270 of CAVEDT010000018.1, read as the reverse complement.
AAAGTACGCGCAGTCGTGAAGGGCGCAGCCGCATAAACGTAGGGCCGCAAAGCTGTATCACGTCCCAGCCGCGCAGTCGCGAGCGTAGTGTCGTGTGTAGCCTGGCCCAAAGCAGAGCGCCGCCGAAACTTCCGGGCAACCGACGACTTAAGTCCACATCGCGTCCCGTGTTCATCCATGCCGAGCCGTCCGAGGCGACGCACACCTCGTGTCCGTGACGCCTGAGCCCTTCGGCGAGGGTGCGGTTGTAGTGGCTTGCATCGCCCAGCAACAATACTCTCATTTCAGCTTGCTTGGCATGAAAGGCCGCAATATGCGGGCGATGCCGCGGTGGCCGCGCACGGTGTAATGGTAGGCAAAGTACAGCATACGTCTGCGGATTTTGCTTTTCTCCCGAAGGACGAAGATTTCCTTGAGCAGTCGGCCCGAAGCGGTTCCGCTCAATTCGCAATGTGCCGATAGGATGACCCCTTTGAGATTTACCCATTCCGAGGGTGCGTATCTGCGCATACGTTTGAGCGTATTTATTTTCTTGTCCGGCTTAGCGGCAAAGCATCCGCCGGTCAGCGACCCTTCGGTGATGAATATGCGTACCGTCGGTTCCTTGGCTTTGATTTTGTAACAGCGAGGCTTGCGCAGCGCTATTCGAGCGCCCAATTCGATGTCGTTCCACACCTCGATGTCCGTGCTCCATCCACCGACGGTACGTATCAATTCGGTGCGGCACATGTACCGCTGAGTCGCGAAGTTGCTGTTAAACATATTGTTGTAACCCAAATCATGGTTGCGGAATGTCAGCCGTTTCCACGGCCCGCCTTCTTTGCCGTAAAGCACGTCCCATCCGATTATTTTGGCTTTGGGGTGTGCGTCGGCGGCTTCGATAGCCCTGGCGCAGTGCTCCGGCGCCATGATGTCGTCCGAGTCGAAAAACATTACCCAAGGCGTGGCCACTTCGGCGAGGCCGCGGTTGCGTGCGGCACAGGCGCCTACTGCGCTCTCGTCCAGAAGCTTTACGCTCAACCCATCCACCCCGTTGTGTTCGGCCATCCACTTGTGCATCACGGCCTTGCTGGCATCGGTGGAGGCATTGTCCACCAGTATTACATCCAGCGGGCGCAATGTCTGAGCGGCGATGCTGTCAAGGGTGCGGCCCACGAGTTCGGCGCGGTTGTATACCGGAACAACAACCGTAAGCTTAGCGCCGGCGGCATCGTTGGCGATACCGCTTGCGTGAGTTTTTGTTGTTTCCGATGTCTTTACCATAACGGGTTAATATGGTGAGGTTTTGAGGTCCGGCGTCATTGGTTCTGCCGTGGGAGTGGGGACTTTGTACTGCCGTCTTGGAGACTTAGGTTATGCCTATGTTTTTGTCGTGCAAATTTCCGAAATTTCTGTGACATAGCAAAATTAAATATGATACGACAGATTTCGGAGAGAATGAAGGTTCCTGCGCGTTGAATGCTAATGTTCAGTTAAACAATAGCTTACGTCGCAGCGATACGGGAAATGCGCTGTCCGGTCGCATGGCAATGCGGCATACGAAGGGGGCTCGGCGAATACGCACTTCCGAGTCCATGGGAAGTACCGTCGAGCGTCCGTCAAGGCTCAGCCGAAAAGCACGTGCGCGACCGCTGACGCTGATGTCTAAGATGCTGTGGTCGTCTATGACCAACGGCCTCATACCCAGAGAATGCGCCGCTATGGGCGACACGACCAGGACCGGAGCCGTCGGCTGTACGATAGGGCCGCCGGCCGAGAGATTATAGGCCGTCGAACCCGTCGGAGTGGCTATAATAAGTCCATCGGCGCGGTATTGGGCCAGTTCGATGCCGTCTACAAAGGTGTCGGCCTGAATCATGGATACGCTGTCGTCCTTGGCGACGCACACCTCGTTGAGTGCATATCGCCATCCGCGCACCTCGGGCGAGCATACTTCCAATAGTGTGCGCTCCTCGATAGCGAAGTCGGCGTTGAGCATGCTGTCGACACCTGCATCAGAGGATGCGTCATCGATGTTCATCGTCGCAAGGTAACCCAGATGTCCGGTATTGATGCCGATGATGGGTATACCGAGTCGGCCGACCCATGCGGCGGTACGCAAAAAGGTGCCGTCGCCGCCGATACTCAGCACAAGCGAACATTCTTGGTCCGGTCCCGAGATAGCGGCTTGGCGTACTCCGGCGAGGGATACACCCAATTCGGAGAGATGCCCGTAAAGTTTGGGATGCATCTCGATGTCAGTGCCTGTCAGCACGATATGTCGCAACATTCGCTCAATCTGGACTGTGTATGGTTGCTGTTGGCGACTCCCGTATATGGCGATGGTCATGGTGTTTCGGTTTTTAGGTAAACGAGCTGTAAAATGTCAAGTCTGTCGATGTCGGTTAGACATTGAGGATGCGCATAAGGCTCTCGAGACGGCCGTCAATATCGCCTTTGGCTGTGCCTACTGCATCGCGTGTGTACGCGACAGTGTATCCGTAGCGTGCAACTGAACGTGCGGCTGCGTCGGTATTGCGGTGCGAAATACGCAGTTCGATGTATGTGCGCGGCGTCTCCTCGTAGTCTATGTCGAAGTGCGGTATGCCCGTGTCGTTGGATACGCCGGGTGCTCCGGCATCTATAATGTTGAGATTGAGCACATGAGCGTTGCAATCCTCAATGGCGCGGCATAACTGCGAAGCACAATAATCGTGCTTGGGACAGCTTACCACCAGGGTCGAGGCGTCCTCGGTATAGGGGAACAGACGCTCCAGTTCTGTCTTTATGTCATCTTTTGCGGTCAATATCTTTTAGATTTAGATAATTCTAACTAAATTTGTACTCCCTTTCAGATACAAATTTAGGCAAAAATTCAATACGAAAGGGTAAATATAAACTTAACACTATAAAAATAAGCCTCAGGGCACAATACACATATATGACCTGTCTGAGTGTAAACATCAATAAGATAGCGACTTTGCGCAACGCACGCGGAGCCAACAATCCCGATGTAGAAAAAGTGGCCACCGACTGCGAAGACTTCGGCGCGCAAGGCATCACCGTGCATCCGCGTCCCGATGAGCGCCATATTCGCCGCAGTGATGTGCTTGCGCTTCGTTCGCGTCTGCGCACCGAATTCAATATCGAGGGGTATCCCGACGAGCGTTTTATGGACTTGGTGCTGCGCGTACGTCCCGCCCAAGTCACCCTTGTCCCGGACGCGCCGGACGCCATCACCAGCACCGGCGGATGGGATGTCAATGCCAATTTTGACTTCCTATGCTCTATCGTCGAGCGTCTGCACGAGGGTGGCATTCGCGTATCTATATTTGTCTACCCCGAAGAGGAGGACATACGTGCCGCCGCACGCACCGGAGCCGACCGTATAGAGCTGTACACCAAGCCGTACGCCGATATGTATCCCAAAGATCCGGAAGCAGCCGTCGCCCCGTATGTCGCAGCCTCCAAGGTGGCTCATAATTGCGGCTTGGGCGTCAATGCAGGCCATGATTTGTCACTCGAGAACCTGGCATATTTCCATCGCACCATGCCTTACCTCAACGAAGTATCCATCGGCCATGCGCTGATATGCGATGCCTTGTATCTGGGACTGCAAACCACCATCCAACGCTACCTTGACTGCCTCAAGTGATTAGACTGTAATGCCTTAGCTGATGCGTAGAAACCATTCGGACGAGATCGACTAAAAATACGAAACCACTCGAAGATATTGAACGAATAGACAAGCTCTAAGATTACAGCAATCAAAAGATTAGAGCCTCCGTTGAGTTCGAAGACAACAGAACGAAACAAAATAATTAACCGCATACAAACAACATCTGAAAAATGATACTGTTAGACACCGCAACCGCCGCCGTACCCGAGAGCCTCTCACTTTGGGAATTATGCCTTTCGGGCGGTTGGATTATGATTGTACTGGCCGTGCTGCTGCTTGCCGGGGTGTATATCGCCATCGAACGCGCCATCATAGTAGCCAAGGCCTCACGCCAGGACGAGACTTTTATGAAGCGTATACGCGACTATATCCATGACGGCGAGATAGATGCCGCCAAGGAATTGTGTCGCAACTCCGACACTCCGTACGGACGTCTCATCGGCAAGGGTATTTCGCGCATCGGACGCCCGATGAACGACGTACTTGTAACCATCGAAAATACCGGCAATATGGAGATAGCTTCGCTGTCCAAGGGACTGCCCTGGCTGGCTACCATTGCCGGCGCCGCCCCCATGCTCGGCTTCCTTGGTACAGTCATCGGTATGGTCGAGTCGTTCTATGCCATCGCCGCCAGTGGCAACAGCGCCCAGATAGGCGATTTTGCCGGAGGTATATACACCGCACTGGTGACCACCGTTGCCGGACTTATCGTGGGCATCGTGGCCATGTTCGCTTACAACTATCTTGTAGCGCGTGTCAATAAGGTGATGAATATGCTTGAGGCGCGCACCATGGACTTTATGGACCTGCTCAACGAGCCGGCATGACATTCTAAATCATTCAATGTCGCTTAAATACGCATCCAATGTCGCTTAAACGTCAACAAGAAATACTTTCCGGATTTTCCATGGCGTCAATGACGGACGTGGTGTTCCTGCTGTTGGTATTCTTTATGGTTACCTCGACTTTCGTGTTTCCTACGGCACTCGAAGTCAATCTGCCGCAGAGTTCCGAGCAGACACCGCTGAAGCCGGTGACGCGAGTGTTTATCCAAGCCGACGGAAGCCTTTGGGGACAATTCGGGGATGGCGAGCCTATGGCCATGCCATCGCAACAGGCTCTTGTAGACTTCCTTAAGGGAGTCAAAGAGCAAGCGCCCGAAACCGCGATTGCCGTCTTCGGCGATTCGGCAGTGCCCTATGGCGATGTCGTCGAAATCCTCAACCTCGGGGCCGACAACGACCTGAAGATGGTGCTCGCCACCACCAAAAAGGACAATGCCGCCACTGTTGCCGTGACCGGAGATGCCCAATCGGGACAGAACACTGCAACGGCCGGCGCATCCACAGCAGCTTCAGTATCTACTTCAAATACAGAGACAAGATAATCGAGCATGAACCAAGCACGCCATATAGCAGCCTTAGGCACCGTCGCCATAGCGGCGCTGGTGTGGCTATGGCTGTGTCTCAGCCGGTTGTCGCTGTCTCCGGACAAGGAATGGCCGCCGCAGCCCGACCCGTATATCGAGCTGGCGCAGGTAGAGGACTTGGTTGAGACAATCCAACTGCCGCCTACGCACGTGCCTTCGCATCAACAGCAAGATGCGGCGGCACAGACGCCCGAAGATGTAGATAATCCGGCACGCCTTGCGCCCGAAACCGGCACGGCTCTTGAAGACCGCGGTCCGGTAGGCAAACCCGCTCCGGTGGTGACATCCAACCGTCCCTCCGAGATACAGGTGGAGAAAAAACAGCAACCCGAAAAGGTCGGAACCCCGGCCGATAATAAGCGTAAGGAAGAGCAGGCCACGGCACGTCGTACCCAATCGACGGTGGGCAATGCCTTCTCCAATGCGCGACATAACGCCAACAACCGCAACGGCGACACCGGCAATGCCGGACGTACCGACGGCAACCCGGCTTCGGCCGGCCCGGCCAATTCGCGTTCGTCGTCCGTAGGCGTCAATCATGGACGCATCTCCGGCGGATGGGGCTTCCCCGGATATTCAAACAGCATACCGTCCAATAAGGTCGGTCGTGTGAAAATCGAAGCTCTCTTCGATGCCGGCGGCGCGGTGACACAAGCCACGGTCATCGGCGGAGACGGCAATATTTCGGAAAGCACCAAAGAGGCGTGTCTGCGCGAGGTCCGACGACACAGATTTGCACGCACCGGTACGGCCAATGCCGAAGGCGGCAGCGCCACCATCACCTTTGTGTTTAAAGATCCGAAATAGGCGCCGAACTCGTGCCGATATCGAAAGACGTTCGGCCGTAAATAGAAATAGTACAAGCAGTAGCAGTACACAAGATATAAAGAGAATACACATTATATAATAGGACAAATACACATTATATAATAAAGCATATAGAATAAACAGTGGACGCCGATGCGTCCGAAACACAACATAGACAATGACACAATACAAGCGCACCCTCATCACCGCCGCCTTGCCGTATGCAAACGGCCCGGTACATATAGGCCACCTTGCCGGAGTGTATGTCCCGGCAGACATATACGCACGCTATCTGAGACTTAACGGCCGCCCCGTGGCCTTTGTCTGCGGATCGGACGAACATGGCGTGCCCATCACCATCAAAGCCAAGAAAGAGGGTGTAACGCCTCAGGACATAGTAGACCGCTACCACAATATCATCAAGAAGTCATTCGAGGGCCTGGGTATATCTTTCGATATATACTCGCGCACCTCTTCGAAGATACACGCACAGACAGCTTCTGAATTCTTCAAGCGTCTGTACGACAAGGGACAATTCGTAGTCAAAACCTCCGAACAGTTGTACGATGAAAAGGCACAGCAGTTCCTGGCCGACCGTTACGTCACCGGCGAATGCCCTCACTGCCACAATCCCCGCGCTTACGGCGACCAATGCGAAGCCTGTGGTACCTCGCTGTCGCCCGACGAGCTGATCAACCCCAAGAGCGCCATCACCGGCAGCACTCCCGTAAAGCGTGAGACCCGTCACTGGTATCTGCCACTCGAACGCTGGGAAGACTTTCTGCGTCATTGGATTTTGGACGGACATAAGGAATGGAAAACCAATGTCTACGGCCAGTGCAAATCGTGGCTCGATATGGGCTTGCAGCCCCGTGCCGTCACGCGCGACCTCGATTGGGGCGTGCCCGTGCCGTTGGAAGAAGCCAAAGGTAAGGTGCTGTACGTGTGGTTTGACGCACCTATAGGCTATATCTCCAATACCAAGGAACTGTATCCTGACACTTGGGAAACGTGGTGGAAAGACCCCGAAACACGCCTGATACACTTCATCGGTAAGGACAATATCGTGTTCCACTGCATCATCTTCCCGACGATGCTCAAGGCTTACGATGACAATTTCAATCTGCCGGACAATGTGCCTGCCAATGAGTTCCTTAACCTCGAAGGTGATAAGATTTCGACATCACGCAACTGGGCTATTTGGCTCAACGAGTATCTCGAAGACTTCCCCGGCAAGCAAGACGTGTTGCGCTATGTACTCACCGCCAATGCTCCCGAGACCAAGGATAATGACTTCACTTGGGCCGACTTCCAGGCACGCAACAATAACGAGCTGGTGGCCATCGCCGGCAACTTCGTCAATCGTGCCGTGGTGCTGACTCACAAGTACTTTGACGGCGTCGTCCCGGCAGCCGGTGCTCCGGAGGAGGTGGATTCCGCCCTTCGTGCCGACATCCTCAAGGCCAAAGACGCACTCGAAGATTGCATCGAACACTTCCACTTCCGTGACGCGTTGCGCGAGGCCATGAACATTGCACGTCTCGGCAACAAGTACCTGCAAGAGACCGAGCCGTGGAAGGTGGCCAAGACCGATATGGCGCGTGTGGCAACCATCCTCAACAATGCGCTCCAACTATGCGCCGATATGGCTATCGCTTTCGAGCCGTTCATGCCATTCACCTCCGCCAAGATTTGCAAGATGCTCGGCATCACCAAACTCCAATGGGAAGACCTCGGCAAAAGCATCCTACCTGCCGGACAAAAAATCGGAGCAGCCGAACTCCTCTTCGAAAAAATCGATGACGAGGCCATACAGAAACAGCTCAAACGCCTCGAAGATATCCGCAAGGCCAACAGCATATCCGCATGGCAACCGGCGCCTCAACAGCCCGATGTAGACTTCGATACCTTTATGAAGGCAGACCTTCGTGTGGGTACGGTCAAGGCTTGCGAGCGCGTGCCCAAGGCAGACAAACTGCTCAAATTCACCATCGACGACGGTACGGAAGACGGCCGCACCATTGTCTCTGGTATAGCCAAATTCTACAAACCCGAAGACCTCGTAGGACGTCAGGTGTGCTTCATCGCCAATTTGCCTGTACGCCGTCTGCGCGGAGTCGATTCGCAGGGTATGATACTGAGCGCCGAAGACGCCGATGGACGTCTTGTCGTCATAGGCCCGACCGGCCCGGTACATCCCGGCGCAAGCGTCAAATAACAAAAAGAATAAAGCCGGCGGCGGCATGACGGTACCGACCTCATGCCGCTGACGGCAACCCGATTTCGACAATATTCCAAGCCACCAAACAGCCAATACCCATGTCCATGACTACCAAAAAACCGCGTATACTTATGGTGTATACCGGAGGCACCATC
>CAVEDT010000017.1:0-13055 GCA_963614475.1 Roseburia faecis | reverse complement strand
ATGCGGCACTCAACAACGCGAGGACACCGTCTCGCGACAAATGAATGACTTAGACTATGTTTTCCGAACTGCTGACATATCCGTTTTTCAAGCTGGCACTCATAGGTGTAGCCATAATCTCCGTAGCAGCCGCCATCATCGGGTCCTATATCATCACCCGGCGTATGGTGGCCATTTGCGGCGGCGTCACCCATGCCTGCTTCGGCGGTCTGGGTCTGGGTTACTACCTGGGCATCAACCCCGTAGTTATGGCCGGAGTCTTTGCCGTGGGGTCATCGCTGTGCGTCGACTGGCTGTCGGCACGACTGCGCGTACGCCAAGACAGCGCCATAGCCGTCATCTGGGCGCTGGGTATGGCCATAGGTGTACTGTTCGTATTCCTATCGCCGGGATATGTACCCGAGCTTAACAGTTTTTTGTTCGGCAACATCCTCACTATCAACGTCGCCGACATCACAGCCTTTGCCATATACACCGCCGTACTCATCGCCTTTGTGTCGTGGCAATGGCGACGCATCATTGTCTGCGCCTTCGACCCGGACTTTGCACGCGTCGCAGGACTGCCGGTGCGCTTCATCACCACGACCATGACCGTATTGGTGGCCGTATGCATCGTGCTGACTATACGTCTTGTAGGTGTAATGCTGCTGATGTCCATGCTGTCGCTGCCGATGATGATTGCCGAGATTTTTTGCCACCGCATGGGTCCGCTGATGGCGGTCGGCGCCGTTGTATCTCTGGTGACCTGCATCGGCGGACTTTTTGTCAGCTCGCTGATGGATATCCCTTGTTCGGCCGTCATAGTCATACTTATGGCCGTCATATTTATTATAGCCAAAACCGTAACAACCTTTATAGCACTTATTAACAACACTCGTACTTCGTCATGAAAATTTGTGACAACATTCTCGAGACCATCGGTTCGACACCGATGGTACGCATTCACGCCCTCAATCCCAATCCTCGCGTCACCATCTTGGCCAAGGTGGAGGGCTTCAATCCCACCGGAAGCATCAAGGACCGCATAGCACTGAATATGATAGAGCAGGCCGAAAGCGAAGGCCGGCTGCATCCCGGACAGACAATCATCGAACCCACCAGCGGCAACACCGGCATAGGTCTGGCCGTCGTGGGCATCATCAAGGGCTACCACGTGGTCATCGTCATGAGTGCCGGCGTCAGCGTCGAACGCCGCCGCATGATACGCTCCTACGGCGCCGAAGTCATACTCACGCCCGCGCAGGACGGTACCGACGGTGCCATACGCTTGGCTCGTAAGATGGTGGCAGAGCAACCAGACAAATATTTTATGCCCGACCAATTCAGCAATGCAGCCAACTATCAGGCACACTACCGCGTAACCGCCAACGAGATTTGGGCTCAGACCGGCGGACATGTCAACTACCTGGTCAGCGCCATCGGCACCTCGGGCACCATCATGGGCATAGGCCGCTACCTGAAAGCACTCAATCCCAAGGTGCAAATCGTATGCGCCCAGCCCGTACGCAACCACTATATCCAAGGGCTCAAGAACCTCGAAGAGGCCATAGTCCCGGCTATCTACGACCCGAAGCGTATCGACCGACAAGAGATGATCGAATCGGAGGAAGCCATAGACATGGCGCGTCAAATCATTGCGCACGAGGGCATATTTGTCGGTATGTCCAGCGGTGCGGCCATGATTGCCGCCCGACGTACGGCTATGGATGCTCCCGACGGCAGCAATATCGTGGTCATCTTCCCCGACCGCGCCGAGAAGTATCTGTCCACAGTAATGTTTGAGCCCTTCGCTGATAAGTAAAAAAAACAGTCTGACACACAGCATTATGAAGTTATCCGGTGCACTCCTTGCCGTCTGGGCCGTAATCGGCACCCTCGCGGCACATGCCGATGCCGAAATCACCTGGATAGACGGCACCGAACACGATTTCGGCGCCTTTGCCGAAAGTCCGGAACATGCCACATGCGTCTTCCGATACGTCAACACCGGCGACGAGGACTTGGTCATCACCGGGGCGCGGGCTTCGTGCGGATGCACCACACCACGCTACGACACGCAGCCCCTGGCGCCGGGCGACACAGCCGCGATTACCGTGGCCTACGACTCGCAGGGACGGCCGGGACGCTTTTCCAAAGCTGTATTTGTCAACACCAATACGGTACCGCCGCGCTCGGTGCTCGTCGTCAAGGGTGTCGTCGTGGGAGCGCCGCAGACCGTTGCACACCGCTTTCCGGTGGACTTCGGCCCGCTGAAAATGGCTCACGCCTCGGTGATACTGGGTCAGATCATGCGCCGACACGTCAAGAGCGTCTTTACAGACGGATACAACGGCAGTACCAACACCATATCCCCGACCGTGGCCTATGCGCCTAAGTGGCTGGAAGTGACGCCCACGCCGCGTGCTGTACCGCCGGGCGAGCGCCTCAGTCTCAGCTTCTACATCAACGGCGACCGAGTACCCCTGTATGGAGCCAATCTCGATTCGGTAGTCATCATTCCCGACAACCGACATCCCGAAATACGACACACACTCGATGTATCGGTGGACGTGCACGAGGATTTCTCGAAGCTGGAGCCGCGGGCCTTGGCACATGCGCCTCAGGCCGTCGTGGACTCTGAATTGGTCAATATCGCCTGCGATGAGGGACGCGCCGTATTGCGCCTATCCAACCGCGGCAAAGGCGATGCGCTGATTGTGCGGCGCGTATACACACTGTCACCGGCGCTGGAAGTGTCCGCGCCCAAAGGCGGAAAAGTCAAGAAAGGCCGTAGCGCCGACATCTCCATAGCCTTGGTGCGCGAGGCATTACCCTCGGACGGTCGGCCGCTGGACGCCCGGGTGTTTGTAATCACCAACGACCCGGTGACGCCGGTCATCACCGTGCGCGTCACCGCCGCATGTCCCTAAGTACGATATGAAGCGCCTCGGTATACATACAGCCACCGCCGTCATAGCCGCCCTCATCGCAGCTATAGCCGTGGCAATATGTATACGTATGTACGCGCACTACCCCGCAGGCGACGAACTGCGCTATTTCTATTGCTTTGACAATGCACAGGGGCGCGATTATTTTGCCTACGCCACCATGCGTCCCGTCGAGGACTTGGGCGACATCCTTCACTCGATGGGCTACCACTATGTCGGCGTCAACGGCCGCGTCCTCATTCACAGCTTCGAGATGGCCATATCGTCCTTGGCCGGGCCCGAATGGTTCTATCCGCTGAATATGGCGGTGCTGGCGCTGGCAGTCATCGGCTGCGGGCGCCTATGCGGTCGCCGACTCAGACGCAACGTGCTGTGGTGGGCCGTGGTGGTGACGCTATGGCTGCACGCCTTCCCCGAGCCGGGGCGATTGTGGCTGTCCATCAATCTCGCGCCCAACTACTTGTGGCCGTCACTGGGTACTCTGGCATTGCTGTGGTCTGTATACGGACGTCGCAGCACGTGGCTGCAATGCACCTTGGCGTTCCTTGTCGGGGCGTCCAACGAAGGATTTGCTCTGCCCCTTTGCGGCGCATTGTGGTGCGTAGCGCTATGGGGCGGCGAGGACCGACGTCCGCCGCTGACGACAATGATAGCCCTGTCTGTCGGATGTCTTGTGCTGATCTGGGCGCCGGGCAATTGGCAGCGCATGGCCGCCAACGATGCCTCCGGCGGAGGACTGCTTACGGGCCTCGAAATGCTGGGACGACTGCCGGCTCTATGGTTTTTCGCAATTATGGTCGTGGTCACGGCCGTGCGTAAAGGCTTCCGCGGATTGTGGCACAGTCTCGGTGCAATGCCCGTAATATCAATAGCTTTGGCTATGTCCCTGCTGATGTCGATAGCCGTCCATACGGGTCAGCGTTCGCTCACCCCGGTAGCCCTGTTTGCGGTGATGGCCGGGCTGCGATTGCTCGAACCGATAATGCCTACGCGCGACACCCGAGGCACACGCATCGCCGCCATCGCCCTATTGGCCGTAGTGACGGCCCATCAAGCATGGGCCACCGTCGAGCACGTACGCCGATACGAACAAATAGGCAATGTCATCGACCGCGCCCGCAACGCTCAACGCGGCAAAGCACCCGCGCCGACAAAAATCATCCGGATACATTACGACTGGACCGAGCCGCCGCGGCTGCTGCGTAGATACGTGTACGACCAGCCGCCCACGCGATTTGCCACCGAATATCAGTGGCGCCTCCAAGGACGATACTACGCCGGAATTCAGATATATACGTATTAGGGTTCAGGCTTTAGGCGGTAGGTGTTAGACTTTAGGTGGTAGGCTTTAGGTGGCTTGTAGGGGCGCTATACATAGCGCCCGCGCCGCTTGTCGCCTGTGTCGGTCTTGAAAGCAAATCCATATTCAGTCCTGCGCGCACTCGGCAAAACGCGGAACGCTGCGCCCGTCCGAAGTGATAACTCGCTCAAAGAACATTCGCTCGGGACGCACCCAGCCCAATCGGTCGCCATATAGCGCCTGATATGCCACCATACGTTCGAGCGTCTCGCTCGAACGAACACGGCACAACATCCGATAACGCCGGCCCTTGTAATGGACAAATGTACGCGACGGCCTACACGGATACTCCTCGAGGATGCGTCGCGCAGCCGGAACAAGAGTCTGTAACACATTGTCTCGAAGCATTGTATGTGGGCCGTCGTAGTCTATGACCGTCGAATAGTATCGCCCGAACTCATCGCGCGTATCGGCCAAAGTGTCTTTCGAGCCGTAAAAGCCCCAAACGCGGTCGCGATAGAACTCATCGTAACAGTCAAATTGGCGGGCCTCCATGCGGCGAAATTCCTCGACAACAGCCGACGTAATCTCGTAAGACACAGCCCCGTCACGACGAGCCGACTTGTAGGTATGCACCCCGAGACGATGCGAAACATATTCGGACATGTGCAGCATCGGGCTGCACAACAGCGCCGGACAGCCGAACACTTTCGTCAATTGCTGTCCCACGAACGCGCCGTAGCTGCTGCCCACCACCAAGTCGGGACGCACTCGGTCGCAGACATCGAGCGCAACAGACATGGCAGCCTCCGGACTGACGGGCAAGTCGGGCGCAACGACTTCGGCCTCAGCCACCAAGCCCTCGGCTAAAGCCCTGACCATATCACACGAGCCGCTCCAATTGAGCCCGTGCAGAAAGACAATCTTCTTCACGATACCGATATATACGACCGCACGGGACGCAGCATCCGCGCCACGTCCGCATCGGTCTCAGACGATTAATGCATCAATGTTTTACCGGAATCTTAGCGATGCGGCGCTCGTGACGTCCGCCCTCAAAAGGCGTCGACAGGAACATATCCACTATAGCCAAAGCATCCGAAGGCTCGATGAAACGCGCCGGGAGCACCAAGACATTGGCATCATTGTGCGCACGCGCCAGACGCGCCAGTTCAACCGTCCAGCACAACGCCGCACGTATACCCTGATGCTTATTCAGCGTCATATTGATACCGTTGCCACTGCCGCACATCGCGATGCCCGGATAGCACTCGCCCGACTCGACAGCCTCGGCGCACGGATGCGCAAAATCCGGGTAATCGCACGACTCCTCCGAATGAGTGCCGAAATCCTTATAGGCGATACCCTTTGACTCGAGGTAGCCCTCGATGATACATTTCAGTTCGTAACCGGCATGGTCGCTGGCCATAGCCACAACCTTACCCTCTTTCAGTATACTGTTTTTCTGTTCCATAATTCTCTGTTTCTGACTAAATTACATGACCGAACACCGCAGCTCGGCAGATTGCAACGAAGCAGCGACTAAGCATCTTCGCTTAATTTGCCGGCCGCCCATGTCCATCTTAAGTGCAAAATAATAAAAAAAATCCGAGATAATCGCTTGCCATATCAAAAAAACTTTCTACCTTTGCACCACAAAAGCCCAGGTGGCGGAATGGTAGACGCGCTCGTTTCAGGTGCGAGTGTTGAGAGACGTGCAGGTTCGAGTCCTGTTCTGGGCACCATCCGCAGTAAGGTCGACACCCCGTGTCGACCTTAATTATTTCTATCCCATCCGGTCTCCCTCAGCCCCGCCTCAAAACGGAAAACACAAACAGGAGGCAATCGATGATTATCAGCCATAGGCATCGACTACAAAGCCTTCGGTCGCGACCTCTTCATGTATTATCTACCAATTACAGCATAATCGGAAAAGACAACGTGTCCCGAACCACTGACCATCCGAATCCTCTCTTCTCCGGAGCACCACTCTAACCGGAAGGTTCTTTCTTTTGTTCTAGAATACCGACGATTTAAAAATCTGATAAATCTAAGACTATTTTGAGAAATGCACGTTGATTTGCATCAATATAATTATAGTGATATTTGATTCCAAGTGCCTTATAAAGACGCACCCATTCAGAAACCGGCATTTTATCTGCGTTCTTCTTAAAAAGAAATCTAAGATTTTCCTTCTGGACACCCTTTAATTCATCATATAGATCCTTTATTTCTGCATCTGTCAATAAAGTACTATCAATATAGACCTTATAGTTATAATTTATTGCCGTTCCATTCAAAATCGCTGAATACATTTCTGTTAATTCATCAATCTGAATAGGCAATTGAGCATTGAGTTGTTTGATGTTTTGAAGAAGGCCATTGAAAACAAAGCCTTTCAAATCTGATGCTTGGAAAGTTTCTATATTGTTTCCATCTCTGAATACAAAAGGCTTCTGTGCTGAGACAGGAAAGCTCAGTGCGAACACAACGAATATCGTAAGGAAGAAAGTCGTGAATCTCAGATTGAATTGTTTGAATTTGCAAAGCCATAAAAGCATAACAATATTCTGTATCTTTTCCCCAACTTGCTAGGGCAACTACATAAATTTTCGGGGTTAGTTTACTTTCGAGAAGGTGCCAGCTAAATCTCCACCATAGTATCCGTCGAGGTCGCCGTTTCCGTTGATGACATAAACATCTGCGAAATCCTCAGCATTCTTAAATGCTGTACGACCGCGATAGGAGGTCTTGTAATAGAGCTCGGGGTCTCCATATCTGGAGCCGCCGTAGAAATTAACCATGTAGCAGCGTCCATCCTTTTGATAGGCAATAACGGTGGCACCCATCATATTCCATTTGCCGTAGACTTTGCATCCATCATAGGGTGCTTTTACCTCCGGAGCCGGTGGCGCAGGAGAAGCAACATAGTTGATGGTTGTGGAGTTCTCCGAAGGTGTTCTCTTGGAGATGCCATAGTTCGGGCCGGACTTGGGCTGAGAAACAAGGTAGTATTCAACGAATACATAATTGGCCTTCTCGCCTCTCTTGATGACATCTGCGATTTCGTTGAGAGCAATGTCAGAATACTCGATGGGTATTTCGACAGTATAGGTCATCTTCTTCAGTTCCTGGTTGTCGGGTAGCGGTATCGAGGACTCTTCCTTTTTGATGACCTTGTACTCGTATGTAGTAGAAGTGGATATCGCATCAACTAACGGAGCTTCTTGCTCAGACACAACAGCCACATTTTCCTGCTGAACATCAACTGAATTAGAACCTTGTTTGCTGCCGCATGAAGTAAAAAGTATGCAACCTGCTACAATTAATGTCGATTTTTTCATTGCGCTCTAAAAAAGAAAAATCTTCAACATAGCGATGCATGGCCGACCAAAGCCTTTAAGTATTACATTGGAGATTCCAATAGTTCGAGGGTAGCGTTATATCGTAATAATGCCGTTAGCCTTATTCTGCATCAGATGTTTGAATACACAAAGATACAAATAATCTTAGAGATTTTGGAAGTTTGACAGTTAAAAAAATTTATTTGTAGAGTCGAATAATTAAATTTTTCAACCCCGGTTGCCGAATTCTTCAGACATTTTTCGTAATACTGCATTTGCCCATGGACTCTACATAACAGCTTTTTCGCGCATGACTTTAGATGATGCGGCGGGGGATGTTGAGGATATTCGGGGAAAAAGGCGTATCTTTGCGGACGAATTATGCCAAGACATTTACTTATAGTCAATCCCATATCGGGGACACATAGCAAGCGCGGTCTGGCCGAGCGTATCAGCGCTCGCCTGGCCGAGGCGGGCATTGACGTGGATACGTACGTCACTACCGGGCCGGGTGATGCGACACGGCGCGTGCGTGAGGCCGTGGAGGCGGGCGAGTATGACGCCGTACTGGCCTGCGGCGGCGACGGCACGGTCAATGAGGTGGCTCGCGCTATGTGTCACGCTCCTATACCTATGGGAATTATTCCGGCGGGCAGCGGCAACGGTTTGGCTCGACATATTGTCATCCCGGTTGATCCGATGCGAGCATTGGATGCTGTCATCGCCGGACAGGTGAGCAGGTGCGATTATGCCACGGTCAACGGCCGCCCGTTTTTCTGTACTTTCGGCATGGGTTTCGATGCTGCCGTGTCCGACCGCTTTGCGGCTTCGGGCAAGCGGGGTCGTATGTCTTACGTGCGCAGTACTATTGTCGAGTTTGCTCGCTATCGGCCTGTGCATTATGTGATTGAGACTCCGGATGCGACGTTGCATCGCGACGCTTTTCTGGTGGCGGTGTGCAATGCTTCGCAGTATGGCAATAATGCTTTTATCGCGCCGCATGCTTCGATTACGGACGGACTGTTGGATGTGGTGATTGTGCATAAGGCGGACGCGCTGCGTACCATGCTTTTGGGTATGGATATGATGACCGGCCTGCTGGGACATAACCGCTTGGTGGAGACCCTGCGTGTGCCGCGGCTGACCATCAAGCGCGACCCGGGCCCGGCGCACCTCGACGGCGAGCCGGTGGGCGACTTGGGTGCATGCCTTGACGTGGAGTGTATTCACGGCGGATTGCGGCTCTTTGTCGAAAAGGATAAGGCTCCGTTCCGCCCGATAGTAAGTCCGCTGGAATACTACCTCGGCGATATGGCAATCACGCTGCATATTAAGTAAATGGCATTCTCCTCCGTGAAATAGAAACAATAATCCTTCTACGAAACAAATAATAAGATGGCACAAAAGAAGAAAAAAAAGAGCCGGCCCCAACAGGGATCCGTCTCGCCCGAAAAGTACATACGCTTGCACGCGCGCAAACTGCCTATATACAAGTGCTATATGCCGCAGGAAGTATCCAATTGCGGCATGAGCGAAGTCATCGTGTCTCGCAAAAGGCCGAACGGCAATATCCTTTTCGGCGTGTATCTGCTTGACACCTATTGCCTAGGCGTCAAAGACGTGATGTATCACTATGATTATGACGAGGATGACTTTAACGAATTAGTCGAGAAAGTCTTTTCGAGGTTCGATGGCTATGTCGAGTGCCCGTACGAAGATGCACACAATCTGATATATTCGGCTATCGAGTTTGCGGCCGAAGCCGGCTTGGATCCCGCACGAGACTTTGACGAAGTGGGCGAGTACATCCTCGAAGAAGACACGGACGACATTCCCCTCAAGGAATATCCTATGGGCCATGACGGCAAGTATCTGCTCATCGAAGGACCGACCCATACCGAGCGCAAATACGTAAAGATGCTCAAAGAGCGCCTGGGCGACCGGTTCAACTATGTCCTTGACATCGGCAGCATAGGCCATGACTATGACGACCCCGATGCAAATACGGCATACGACGAACCATACTATGATGACGAAGACGAAACGTATGATGAGGACGAAACGTATGACGAAGAATCAGACGGCGAAGATAGCTTAGATTGGCTCTTCGGCGATGACACCTTCAACAAAATGCTCGAAATCTCCGAAAACATACGCAAGAGCAATATCGAGAAGAACGGAGGCAATGCCGCCGGCTCGGACAAAACCGAATAGGGCAGTCAAATGTTACGAAAAAAGCCGTACCGGTGGCGCCTAAAGCCTTAAATACAAAATTTCACATAAAAATAATAGTGGAACTATCCAATTACGGAAAAAAATGCGTAATTTTGTGGCGCAAAAAGCGGAGGGCCGCGCAAAGGCCGCCGCATTTGGTTCCAATAGGACGGCGAGACCCCTCTCGACCACACAGATTTTTGAGAGAATATACACAAACAACATATACGATTAATTTCAAAATAACAAACCACTATGACTAAGATTGGTATCAATGGCTTTGGACGCATCGGTCGCTTCGTCTTCCGCGCTTCCACCAAACGTAACGACATCGAAGTAGTCGCTATCAACGACCTTCTCCCCGTTGACTACATGGCTTACATGCTCAAGTACGACACAATGCACGGCGCATTCGAAGGCACCGTAGACTTCGACCTCGAAAAGTCCCTCCTTATCGTCAATGGCAAAGCCATCCGCGTTACCGCATGCCGTGACCCCAAAGAAATCAACTGGGGTGCAGTCGGCGCAGAGTACGTCGTAGAATCCACCGGTCTGTTCCTGACCAAGGAAAAAGCTCAGGGCCACATCGAAGCCGGCGCCAAGTACGTCGTGATGTCCGCTCCCTCCAAGGACGACACCCCCATGTTCGTTTGCGGCGTAAACGCCGAGACCTACAAGAAAGGCACTCAGTTTGTATCCAACGCTTCTTGCACCACCAACTGCCTTGCTCCTATCGCTAAGGTCCTCAACGACAAATTCGGTATCGTTAACGGCCTGATGACAACAGTACACTCCACCACCGCAACTCAGAAGACTGTAGACGGTCCCTCGATGAAGGACTGGCGCGGCGGCCGTGCTGCTTCCGGCAACATCATCCCCTCCAGCACCGGCGCTGCCAAGGCTGTAGGTAAAGTTATCCCCGAACTCAACGGCAAACTCACCGGCATCTCCATGCGTGTCCCCACCCTCGACGTTTCCGTAGTTGACCTTACCGTCAACCTCGCCAAACCCGCTACCAAAGAGGATATCTGCAAGGCCATGAAGGAAGCTTCCGAAGGCGAACTCAAAGGCGTACTCGGTTACACCGAAGACTCCGTTGTCAGCTCCGACTTCCTCGGTGACACCCGCACCTCCATCTTCGACGCCAACGCCGGCGTATACCTGACAGACAACTTCGTAAAGGTTGTTTCGTGGTACGACAACGAGATCGGCTACTCGAACAAGGTGCTCGACCTCATCGCAACTATGGTTAAGATCAACGGCTAATAAGCCCGAAGACCATACACCCTAAAACGGGGCGACGAAGCGCTGCTTCGCCGCCCCGTTTTCGTTTGTCATCGCATCTTTCTTATTAGGCGCATCTTAGATCTGATATGCCGAGCGATAAGGCGTAGCCGGGGGATGGGATATGCCTAAAACGGCGGCTATGCGACACAAAGGCCGTAATTGACAGCCTGAGATTGATGTTTTCGGACATAAAAAAGCGATATGGAAATCCGTGTAGATTCCATATCGCTTCGTTATCCGGCGCCTTGCACCGGTGTCTTATCGGAGTGTCAATACTCGTCCTCGTTGAAGAAGAAGTCGTCGTTGCTGGGGTAATCGGGCCAGATGTCTTCGATGCTTTCGTAGGTCTCGCCTTCGTCTTCAATTTCCTGGAGGTTTTCGATTACTTCCATGGGCGCGCCGGAGCGCGTAGCGTAGTCTATGAGTTCGTCCTTGGTTGCAGGCCAGGGAGCGTCTTCGAGCTTGGTTGCGAGTTCAAGTGTCCAATACATAGCGTGTTATATATGCTTTGATGTGGTTGTATGTGTAAGTGTATTTCGCTTTTCGACGGCTTTGCGCGAGGCATTGCCGTCAAAAGGAGTGCAAAGATACATTATTTGCGCGAAATATCACTCTTGTTCCCAAAAAATTTCTTCGACTCCGGCAACAATATTCAGATGTCGTGCCATCACGAAGAGGTAGTCGCTGAGTCGGTTGACAAATTTGAGCGCCTCGGGCGCGATTTTTTCGCCGCCGAGTTCCCGGTCCAGGCGCAGCATATCGCGTTCGGCGCGACGAGCCACCGTGCGTGCCACCTGTGCCTGAGCCGCCGCCGTCGTTCCGCCGGGCAGTATGAAGCGGTTGTGGCGCGGCAGGGTCGTGTCGACTTCGTCTATGAGCGTTTCGAGCCGTGCGACGTCATCGGCGGTGATTGCGCGCGGCCGCCATTTGCTGTCTTCTTCGGTGGCCAATTGACATCCGAGGTCAAAGAGTCGGTTTTGCAGCCATTGCAGGGCCTTGCGGTCGGCTTCGGGGATGTCGTAGGATGCCAGCAACCCGAGGTGGCTGTTGACTTCGTCCACGGTGCCGTAGGCTTCGAGGCGCGGATGTGTCTTGCTGACACGAGTGCCGCCCACCAGTGAGGTGGTGCCTGCATCGCCTGTACGTGTGTATATCTTCATTGTGAGCTGTTGTTAAGGCGTTTATGTGGCGCGGATGCCGTTCCCCTGACCGGGAAGCGGCATCCGCGTCTGTGTATTGCGGGGTTGTTTTATTTGGCTTTTGCGAGTACTTTGCGGTTGATTTTGACCGGGAAGCGTTTGTGCAGTTCCTTGACCCATTCTTTTTCGAGCAGGGCCTGGTAGTCGGTGGTGACTTGTCCGCGTACATCGAAGGCGTCTTCGGGCTGGTCAATTACTCGTCCACGGTATGCGTAGTAGCTCTGCCAACGCATCTTCTGGTTTTCGGGCTTGGGGCCTTCAAATGCCAGGTAATCAGTGATAGCGTTGTCGCCCTTGGCCGCAAGGACGCGTTCCACCTTGGCGTCGCGGCCGAAGCGTTTGTCTACCATCTTGACCAATTCCTCGCGAGTGAAGACGGCGCCGGCGGCGTCAAGGCTGTCGGTGAATGCTTTGACTTCGGTCTGTACGCTGTCGTTGGTCGAGAAGATGACGTAGCCTTTGAACTTGGGCGCTTTCCAGGTGTAGTCGGCGCGATGCTCGGCGAAGTATTTTTCGAGTCCGGTGGTGTCCTTGGCTGCGCGTTCCCATACTTCTTGATTGGAGATGTTGTACAGCAGGATGCCGTCGCGATATTCGTTGTAGATATTGCGGTACTCGGGGTCGATGTTTACCAAGTCCTTGCGGTATGTCTCGGCTACTTTGTCGCGCATAGCACGAGTGGCGGCGTCGTTCAGCAGCCTCATGGCGTTGTCCACATCGCCGGCTGCGGTGACGGTCATATTTGTCATCACGGATGCCAGGGTGTACTTTTTGCCGTTCACCG
>CAVEDT010000016.1:0-13314 GCA_963614475.1 Roseburia faecis | reverse complement strand
TGGACGGCGAGTCTTATCTATGGATAAACACTTCGCCTCTATTTAATAATATCAAGGAAGAGTTCCCAAGAAGCCTCCCCGATAGTATTAAGTCTCGGTTCCCTCATCTCAATCAGATAGTACGATCAATTACGGAGTACACAGATATAGATCTTGATTTCGGTCACAAAGGTCATTTTGGCGATCTGAATGGAATAGCCTCGCATTTTTCTCTTAACGTATCCGAGCCGGATTCTTACGATATGGACAAGAAAACGGCTTCAGCAGTCGAGGCACTATTCTCCTTCGTAATTAAAGCCGAAGACGAATATAACATCTATACAAAATCCCGCATCTATAAGCACGTGCTAAAATGTCGCAAAAAGGCTGAACGCGCAGCAATGCCGGCCATGACGCTTTATGCTCTCTACCGAATTGCCCGTATGGGTATGTCCATTTATAACGGCATGAGCGATAACAGTGGAGATACATACATTACCGAATCCGATAGCCTTGCATCTTTGGACATTCCGGACATTGACAATATGTCTCAAGATTCAATGATCGATTACCTTTGCGCTGACCCGGACACAAGCATCGATAATGGCATAGATACCGATAATGGCGTGGATACCGTGTCCTCGGTGAGTGCAAATGACATTTCGTTTACAGGAAACGGAGATAAGTATACAGACAACTCGCACAATCAGTTTATGGCCGACCGGTGGATGGCGGAAGCTGAGAAGCGATATCAAAAAGGCGACAGATCCGGAGGAGATAGAGCTATGGCAGCAGCCAAAAGTTACCTTTCACGAATCAAAAACTGAAATCTTCATCCTCCGGGGTATAAGATTTCGGAGATAGTTGTGCCTCCGGATTTACCATCCTACTGACAATTTCTGTGCCATGTCACAGAAATTGTCAGTAGAGAAGCGCGTCGTACACAGCCGTGAATAATAAGGAAGGGAAAATCTCACGACTTCCCCTTCTTGTAAAACCTTAAAAATCTAATCCTATGAAAAAACTAATCATTCTAAACCATTCATTAACCCTAAACAAAAATGAATTGTATGCTTTTGAGGCGGAGGGACGGCGTGCTTGCGCTTGCCTGACGGTTCCCTTGCCTATGTTCTCTCGTCGTGTTTGCGTCCCGTCATACATCGACCCTTTTCGGGCCCTACTATATGCGCTATACAAGTATGTCTTGATTTGTATACCGTATCATCGTGCGTCGGGACTATCGGCGCGGAAGTCTCCTATCTTCCGTCCGTCTATAAGATAGACGTATCACCGAGGCCAAAAGTTTAATCCCTCACCTCATTTTATGTCATTTTAACATCTTGCACACTTTTGCAGCCTTCGTCAACTCGGGCTATTCGGTGACAATTACAGGGGGGGGGGTATAGTAAATTCTTATATGAGTGTCGTAATGCTGAATTATGACTCACACTCTTGCATCGTTCCCGGTGCCCGTTTTGACCTATACGCGGATGCTTTATAGTTTACAATTCCAGAGAGTTATCTTTCAGTAGGAAATCATAGATACTTATAGTCGTAATACCGGAATCGTCTCTTGTCACCGGACTTTCCTCTCCGATAACGATAATTTTCTTGAATGAGTCGTCCACTTTTATTAAGGAAGCTCGCTCCTGCCTTATTTTTTCGTCAGATTCCATACGGTATGCCGACTGGATGTAGTAACGTTTACTACCCAAATTACATACGAAATCGACTTCGAGACTGGATCGCTGCTGTTTTCCGTTTTCATCTTTTGTTACGACCGGAACGACACCCACGTCTACATTGAACCCACGCGTTCTCAATTCATTGTAAATCATATTCTCCATCAAGTGACTCTTTTCCGACTGACGGAAATTGATACGTGCATTGCGCAATCCCAAATCCATGAAATAATACTTGTAGGGCGAATTGATATACCGCTTTCCCTTGATGTCGTAACGGGTGGATTTTTCAATGAGGAACGAATCGCAGAGATAGTCGATATAATCCTTGACCGTATCGTAGGATATGACAGACTTCTTTTCGCTACGGAACGTATTAGCCAATTTGCTCGGATTGGTCAAGGCTCCGATGCCGGATGCCATAATATTGATAAGCTCTTCCAAGTCATCGTCCTTACGTATATCATAGCGGTCCTTGATGTCCTTAATGTAGGTTTCGTCAAACAGTGATTTCAGAAAGCGAACCTTTTGCTCTTCGGTCTCATACGACAATATCTGCGGAAGTCCGCCATACAGCATATATTCATTGAATCCGGCCTGCACTGTCCCGGGATAAGCGGACATATACTCCCTAAAGTTTAGCGGATACATTTTCACCTCGAAACCGCGTCCTCGAAACTCCGTAATAATATCTTTAGACAGAAACTTCGCATTGCTTCCGGTGACATAGACATCCACATTCCGCATCTTCAAAAAACCGTTCAGCACATCTTCAAAATTGTAGAGCATCTGAACCTCGTCCAACAAGATGTAATACATGCCATCATCAATGATACGGCTTTCCACAAAAGCATAAAGGTTATCGGGATTTCTCATGCTCCGATTCTTGTAGTCTTCCAAGTCTACCTTTATGATATGATCGGGAGCTGTACCTGCCGTTTCGAGATACGAAGCGAATATCTCAAAAAGCAGATAAGACTTGCCGCATCTGCGCATTCCGGTTATGACCTTGATCATCCCATTATTACGCAGAGAAATGAGCTCATCCAGATATTTTTTTCGTTCAATACTCTTCATCGCTAATCGAATTTTATGTCACCCGGTGACAGAATTTTCGATTACAAAGGTAGCTATTTTCCCTTATTCGACCAAAAGCTAATCGAAAAAAGTGTCACCGGGTGACACAGTTTTCGATTAGCCCTTCTCGTCATATCGGGCAAATTCCCTTTTTGCCGGACATAATAGCCAAATCCTTAGTCCGTCGCTGTCGGGATGTGTCGCGGGGGGGGCGGAAGCGGTTTCGTGGATTAATCGGCATATTTCGTACAATATCGGAGGAAATGTTTGGGGACATACGGCCGAGGGCTGTAACTTTGTGGCGTCAGAAGCGTAATGGCGACATTCTTCTCACTCATTCTCCCCCTCCCCGCCGTACGCTATGACACTAATTTATAGAGAATATGGACGCAGCAAAAGCAAAAATCATGGATGCCGCAAAAGAGACAACGGACGCCGAAACAAAAGCTTTGGACGCCACAAAACATACGATGAACGCCGCCGTAAACGAACTTTATGTGGAAGCTGACAGCCGCTTTGACGACAGCCTTTCCGAAAAGGATGTAAGCCTTACCGAAGAGGATATGGCTCGGGCTACGGAGGTGATTGTCCCGGCACCGGCCGCAACTGCAACGTCCGGCAATCAAGCGACTGACAGCCAAACGCCCGATAATCAATTAACTGACAATCAGACAGCTGACAATCAGGCGACTACCAATCAGGCGACTACCAATCAGGCGGAAGCCGTGCGACAGCCGGTGCCGTATGTCTCGCAGCAGGAGTTCGCGTCGGCGGCCTTGATGCCTGATGCGAGGCGACGTGTGTCTTTGGGGCGTGCCGTAGGCGTGAGCGCTGCCGTGGGCGTCGCCGGAGTCAGTGTCGCTTCGATATTGACCAAGGAGGATGCGTCGCTGAGCCGTGCCGCCACGCCTGACGATGAAAAATCGGCAGACGAGATTGCCTCCAATATCGGCGTCGGTGATGATATGGAACGTGTCGAAGTGCCTGCCCAGCCGCATGTTACGGTCACTTACGAGGACATGACGGCCGCCGCCCACTCTTGCGGTTCGGGTGATGCTGCCGTGTCGTACGGCGCCGACTATGCGTCGGTCGATCCGTCCGGTATGGACGATATGTCTACCGGATTTGACGACACTTACGACTCCCTGGGCTGACGGTGCAAGGACGGCCGTGAGCGCTTGATATGGCCATGCGGCCGGGCTTAGGAATCCTTGGAGAACTTAGGGATCTTTGCCGGGCTTAGGAGGCCTTGGCGGCGTGGGCGTTGTAGCGCTTGGGAAATTGGAAGATGATGGACAGCGCCACCATAATGCCCAGTGCAAAAGGATAGTACAGATGCGGCAGTATGGATGCGGTGGTGATGCCGGCCAATGATGCGGCCATCAGCACCTGAGCGCCGTAGGGGATGAAGCACTGAGCCACGCACGAGCAGGTGTCCAGAAGGCTTGCCGTTTTGCGCGGATCCAGGCCGTATTTCTCGGATATTTGGCGTGCCAGCGAGCCTACGGTGATGATGGCTATGGTGTTATTGGCGGTACACAGATTGACTATGGCCACGAGGAGCGAGATCATGGCTTGGGCGCCGCGCGACCCCTTGATGCCTCGGGACATTCGTTCGATCAGAAATCGGATGCCGCCGTTGTGATGTATCAGCCCCAACATTCCCGAGGCCAATAGCGTCACTACTATGAGGTTGCCCATCGAGTCAACGCCTTGGCCCATAAATCCGAGCATATCCATCGGCGCGGCGCCGCTATAGGCCAACCCCGAGACAAAGGCGGCCACGATGCCTATGAGTAACACCAACAGCACGTTGAGTCCGGCTACAGCCAGCACGATGACCAGCAGATAGGGCACTATGAGCTGCCAGTCCACGGGGACGGTTTGGACGTGCGTTTCTACGCTGCCGCCGAGTATAAAGTATATGATGAGTATGGCCACGGCTGCCGGAAGCGTCAGCCAAATATTGACGTAAAACTTGTCGCGCATCGAGCAGACTTGCGATCGCGTGGAGGCGATGGTGGTGTCGGAAATGAAGGACAGATTGTCGCCGAAGAACGATCCTCCGACTACGGCGGCTACGAACATGGGGACATCGCCGCCCATCTGCCCGGCAATGCCCACGGCCACGGGCGTCAAAGCCACCACCGTACCCACCGAGGTGCCTACCGCCATGGATATAAAGCATGCGGCCAGGAACAGCCCCGGCATCAGATAACCCGCCGGCAATACTTTGAGTGCCAGATTGACAGTCGCTTCGGTGGCTCCGACTTTTTGAGCCAGCATGGCAAAGGCTCCGGCCAGAATGAATATCCAGACCATGTATATGACATCGCTGTTGGCCGCGCCGCGCGAAAACACTTTAAGCCTTTCGGACAGCGACAATCCCCCGGTGGTGGCCACGCCCCATACCGAAGACAGCACGAAGGCTACCGACAGGGGGACTTTGTAAAAGTCTCCGACGAAGGAAGACAGCCCTACATATAGGAGCAAAAATACTATTAGCGGGCTCAATGCCAGCAACCCTTTGCGTGTCGTGACGCTATTATCGTGTGTCGTGACGTTATTCTCTTGATGTATCATATTAGGGTCGTACAATGGGTTGTGTCGTAATGATGAGTTATTGTAGGGACGCAATATATTGCGTCCGCAGTGGCTGTGGGCGATACCGCATAACACACTGTATTTCATAATATTACCATTCCACTGCGCGGACGCTATGTATAGCGCCCCTACCGGGTCGGCATTTTGACACCGCCCCACAATTATTCGGAATTATGGAGCATCTTATCTCGTCAAAAAAGTCGTTGTTTCAGATGATTGGCGCCGAGCACCGCTCGCTTCGGGCGCTTATGCCCCGGTGGGGACGACCACAGCTGTAGCCAGTGCGGCGATACCTTCTTGGCGGCCTACAAATCCCAAGCGCTCGGTGGTGGTGGCCTTGACGCTCACCCTCGAGATGTCTATGCCGAGGTCGGCCGCCATATTGGCGCGCATGGCCTCGATGTGCGGCGCCATCTTGGGCGCTTGTGCCATAATGGTGATGTCGATATTGTAGGGCATATATCCGTGGTCGTGTATCAGTGCCACTACGTGTCGCAGCAGTCGGCGCGAGTCGATGCCCGCATATCGCGCGTCCGTGTCCGGGAAGTGACGTCCTATATCGCCCAAAGCCATTGCGCCGAGCAGCGCATCGCACAGGGCGTGTATGGCCACGTCGGCATCGCTGTGCCCCAGCAGGCCGCGGTCGTGGTCGATGGTGACGCCGCATAAGGTCAGAAGCCGTCCCGTGGTCAGGACGTGCACGTCATAGCCGTTGCCGATACGCGGATATTGCATATATTCAAGTGTTGGGGTGGTCTCGCCGGCGTCCGATGTCAACGTTTGCGCTTGCCCAGGAGGTCGCGCAGTCCGTCCATATCGAAGGTCAGAGTGAAGCGCAGTGTCTGGTCCAGCGGCGAGGTCTGTGCCGTGGCCAGCATGTAAGATGCGTCCAGGCGTACGACGTTGAGCGAGAATCCGGCGCCTATGCCGAAGTACTGGCGATTGCCCTTGAATTTGTTCTCGTAGAAGTAGCCTGCGCGCAGGAAGAATTGCTGGTTGTAGCTGTATTCGGCACCCAGCGACCAGGTGATTTCGCGCATCTCCTCTTTGAAACCGCCAGGAGCATCGCTGAAGCTCTTGAATATGCCCGTGATAGGCGACATATTCTCCCAGTCTTCGAGTGCATCGAGGTAGGCCTGCTGTCCTTCGGTAGTCTGAGTGTCGTAATCGCTTTCGCGCGGCTTGGCCGGGACGAGCAACTTATTGGCATCGAGGTTGATGGACAGATTGTGGTAGTCGGCCAGGGGGAAGGTGAACGAGGTACCCAGACGCAGGTTGGTGGGCAGGAATGCCGGGTAGTTGCCATTGTCGTAAGACACCTTGGTACCTATATTGGAGATGTTCCAGCCCCAGGACCATTGGCATTCGCTGCGTCCGATGATGGGATATGTGGTGTAGTATCCCGAGATGTCGGCCGAGAAGGCGCTGGCGCCGGAGGTCTGGTCGCCGGCATAGCTGTCGCTGAAGCCCAGGTCGCTGTAGATGTAGCGGAAGACGACGCCCATAGAGAATTTTTCGGAGAGTTTGCGCGAGTAGCCTACGTCTACGGACATTTCGTAGGGGTTGAGGCTCTGCCCGGCATCACCGGAAGGTCCGGCGGTATTGACTTCGCCCAGCGAGAAATAGCGCAGCGAGGCACTGATGGCTTGGTTGTCGCCCGAGCCGATTTTGTAGTAGGCCGACAGGTTGGCCAGGAAGATGTCGTTGACCAATTTGCGCAGCCACGGTGTGTAGCTCAGACCCACGGCAGCGCGCGAGTATGCAAAGGCGTACTTCGACGGGTTCCAGTATTGCGAATTGACGTCCGGGTCGGAAGCGACGCCGAGGTCACCCATGGACGCGCCGCGTGCATCCGGGGCTATACCCAGGGAGGTCACGCCGGTGGTGATGGGGTTGAATTCGTCGTTCTTGATATTGCTGTCATCAGCCATGGCGCCGAGGGCCGTCGTCAAGGCCAGAGCCACGACGGCACAGCGTCCGTATTTGTATTTCTGTCTCATGGACATTGAGTGATGTGTTTGCTTTGGTGATATGGGTGATGCGACCTGTACGCGTGAGCGAAGGTCGGTCTATTAGTTAACGCAATTTTGCGTTTAATATTGTGGAGCACCGTCACATCTTGGCGCGGCGTCGTGTCATTGCGCGTCGGCCAGGGCGCGGTTGGCCTGCATGGCAAGGTACTCTTTATGCGTGTACGGATATGTGGAAGTGCCTTGGCGCACCCAATACTTGCCGCCGAATTCGGTACCGAATTGGTTGGGGCGCACCTCGATGACAAAGACATTTTTGCCGCCGCATTCTGCCGGGTCGAGCCACGAGGTGGATATGCAGTCGTTGGCGGCTCCGCCGAGATTGGTGCGGATGTCGTTGCGCACGCGCAGCTCGTACTTGTCGCGGTCTCCGTCAAAGAGGTGGTGGTACAGGTCGTCGTTGCCCACCACGTATCCGTAACGGTTGACGCCGATGTACAGTTTGCCGCCTTTGGCGCTGTTGAGAAATCCGCAGATGCGTTGCAGGATATGGTCGCGTTGGCGCGGCATGTCGACGTGCAGCCCGTCTTCGGGGCAGATGTAGCTGCTCTTGAATTCGAGTGTCTGGGTCTCTTCGCCGAGGAATATAGGCTGCTGGATTTTTACCTCGATATTCAGCAATTGGGATATGCGCCGGGTGACGGCGGCCTGGGCCTCGTCCACGTCCATTTCCATAGACAGATTGGCCGTCAGTGCCAGCTTGGCCAGACCCACGGAAGTCTCGTCATAGTCGCCGGTGATGATATCCCATAGGAAGCCGTTTTTGGATGAGTCATATATGTAGCTGAGTATGCGCAACTGGCGGCTGCGCATTTCCAGTATGGGATAGTCGCCCGAGTTGTCTTCGTCGGCGCGTATATCGTCCACGTTGATGTATCCCGAAGACACAAATATGCGCAGTCGGTGCACAAAAGACATACGGCGTGCAAAGTACTGTACCAACTCGTTGTTATCGATAAGTCGCGCCAACATTCGGGCAAAGGCCATATAATTGAAGCGGCGTACATAGCTCGATTCGAGCGAGCCTACGCGGTCGATGATGTGTATCAGCTCGACTACGTGCTCGGGCTCGATAGTCGATTCGGGCAGGTCGTCATCGGTGTTTTCCGACCCCAGGTCCATAGTCTCGGGGATGTGGTATACCGAAGATTTTAGCAGGAACAGCATCGTGCGTATTGCATCGTGCGGCGAGAAAGTCTTGAAATCTTCGTCTACGGGGCGGTTGTATCGGCAGAGCAGTCGCCCGGTAGGCTCCATAGACATGTACGTGGCCACCACGTAGTCGCCTTTGGCGAGCTTGGTGCTTTCGGTGATGATATTGACCGGGTCGCCCTGGGCCGATATGCCCAAGTATGTTTCGCGGCCTTTGTACTTGGTCCATCCCATGACCAGACATTCGAGGGCGGTGTCTTCGTCGAGCTCGTTGCGGACCATATCCTTGATGGCCGGCAGCAGCGTATATCGCGGCTCGTCGCCGGCGCCTAGTGACAGGACCTTGGCGTCAAACACCAGCGCATCGTTGAAGTCATCGCGGAAGTCATCGATGGTCATGCCGTATACATCGTATTTCACTATCTCGGAAAGGCTCAGTGTGCCTTCGCCGTTGGAGATATTCTCGTCTACGGGTTTGACGCGGAACAGACGTCCGTCGCTTTCGATTTCGGAGACGTATACCTGTACTGTGTCCCCGGCATCGACGGCGCGCAGCTTTGCACGCTTGGGACGTGTCAAGCTACCGGGCTCGAACAGTGCGAGTTCCACGTCGGCCCAGAAGCGCGACAGCACATCCAGGTCATCGCAGCCTTCGGGCAAGGCAGACAGGCGTTCGGAGGTGTATATCTGGATATTTTGCCACGGCAGCATATCGGCCGGCAGAATGGCGCGGTTGACACCTCCACGGCTTTGCGAAACAAGGTGGAGACTGTCGCGCGTGGCCACAAGTCCGGCACCTTTGCCCATATAATATTGGGAGGACGACGGGCCGGACGGCGTCGAGAGGTCGGCGGAAGCGGCTTCCAAGGCCAGTTGCCGCAGATTGTCAAGGCTCTTCCAGCCAAAGCGCAGGGGCGACTCGGATGTCCCGGCCGCGGCCTCGAAGGCCTTGCGCAGCAGGTCGGGAGCCAGGGCTTCGTTTTCGAATACGAGATAGCGCACCAATGCGGCGCGATATTCCTGGATGTCGAAGTCGTCGTCTTTGGTCGACAGCAGCAGCCTGAGCGCCAGCACGCGCACCATACGCTGCAGCATATCACGGCCGGCGCGGTCTTCGTAGGTCAGGCCGTCGGCACGGGTTTTGTTCAGTCGTACATACGAGTCGAGTACGCGTATAAAGGCCGAGCGGAAGGGTTCTTGACACCAATTGCTGTGGTTGCCGTCGGAGATGATGGATAGGATGTCGTCCATGCGCTGCTCGATGATGTCGGGGCACAGGGCGAATATGGCGTTCATCACCTCGAGTTTGTCGCCGGGATTGTATAGGTAGCCGCTTTGACGCATCTTGGCTATGATGTCGTCCAGATATGCGATATGCTTGCCCGAATCAATCATTTCGAGGGCGCGTATCGAGGTGCTGGTATGGCGCACATAGCTCTCGAGACGGCGGCGCCAGCGAGTGCGCCCGGTGTCATCGAGGCTCGAAATCAGCCGGCTTTCTTCGAGCAGAAACAGACATACGGACACGTACGCCTTGAGAATGCGGATGTGCCGGCGCAATGTCCTGAAATGTATCGCGTCGATGGTGCCGCGCACCTTGGACAGAAACGCCAGCACCCATTCGCCGCGGTGGGCACGGTAGGCTGCGGCGATGTCGGCATACGAGGCATCGGCAAGCAGCAAGCTCTCGGCCAAACGAGTCTCGGCACCTATTCCCAATTCGGCACCTATGGCCGGCAGACTGTAAAACTTGACTTTGCGCTGCAATTGCTCATCGTCTATCAGCTGCAGACGCAATCTGTAGCGGTCAATCTTGGTCACCCGGCAGCGAATGTCCTGATAGGGCGCTAATTTGGCCTTGCCGAAATTGGCCAGATTGAAAATGAGTCCGTGATTGTCGCGCACGGTGTAATACGGCAATTCGTAGCCCTTGAGCCCGGATACGACCGTGAAAGGGTATTCTTCGCCGACCTTGTAGAATTGGCCCAAAAATGCCGAATAATCCTGCACCAACGCGATGGTGCCGTCCTGGACTTGTCTGGCCAGGCACAGCAGCGTCGCCGGATCTTTTTGCTCTTTCTGGAAATCGTACAGACGTATGCGATACTCCACACCGTCATGTTCCACAATAAAATACTGCGAATTGCCTTGCACGACGCGTTCCTTGACCGGAAGCTCGTACGAATTGCCTGCTTTGAATTTCATAATTGCTTTTTTATAAGAAGTTTAGATATATATATAAATTAAATCAATGTATTAAAGTCAAATGTGAGCGTCCCGGACGTGGCGACACACGGCGTGTCTTGCATCGGAAGACACGGCGGTGACCGCAGCCGCGGAATACGGCATCACGGCCGCTCGTAATAAGGTCGGGGCTTATCCCCGCAGATAAATTGTGTATACAAATCATACGTCGCCTTACGACTGCACAAAGATACACCAAAATGCCGCATTTTGACATCCGCGCAGCATTAAAAAAATTAAAAGGCGCAATGTTTTTTCGGACGTGTCGCGAGACGTGCCCCTCGGACAAAAAATGCGACGGATTTGGCCGTCACGCCACAAAGGACTAAATTTGTAGATGATAAGCCGCTCGGCGGCCCCGAAAAACAACAGATAAAAGTACACAGTGAAATACTTCATGATAGCCGGAGAGGCATCCGGCGACCTGCATGCCTCGCAAGTGATGGCAGCCCTGCAACGCCTCGACCCGTCAGCCCGATTCGTCTACCTCGGCGGCGACCGTATGCGCGCCGTCAGCGGCACCGAGCCGGTGATAGACTATCGCGACATGGCGTTTATGGGTTTCAGCGAGGTGCTGCGCAATCTTCGCCGCATCTCCGCCAACCTGCGTGCCGCCAAGGAGGCATTGCGCAGCGCGCGGCCCGACGTGCTGGTACTCATCGACTATCCGAGTTTCAACCTCAAAGTGGCCGCCGAGGCACGACGCCTGGGCATTCCCGTGGCATATTACATCTCACCCAAAGTCTGGGCATGGAAGGAATGGCGCGTCCGTACCATCAAGAAATTGGTGGATCGGATGCTTGTCATCTTTCCCTTCGAAGTCGATTACTACAACCGGCGCCACCACTACGAGGTGACCTACGTCGGCAATCCCTCGGTGGGCGAGATTGACGCCGCTTTGGCCGCCAAGCCCACGCGTGGCGAATTCCTTGCCGCACAAGGCATAAGCCCCGAACAACCGTATATAGCGCTGCTGCCCGGCAGCCGTCGCGGCGAGATACGCAACAATATGTCCGTGATGCTTGAAGCTGCGGCTCGATTTCCGCAATACGGCATCGTCGTGGCCGCCGCTCCGGGCATGGATGACAGCGTCTATGCCCCGTATGTCTCGGAGGGTGTACGCGTGGTGCGCGATGCCACGATGCCGCTGCTGGCCTATGCGCAAGCCGCATTGGTCACCTCGGGTACGGCCACACTCGAAGCCGCTTTGGCCGGGACGCCGCAGGTGGCTTGCTATCGCGCCAACGGCAGCCGCCTGTCCTACGCCATCATGCACCGCCTGCTCAAGGTGGACTACGTCACCCTGCCCAACCTCATAGCCGGTCGCCGCGTCATCGACGAAATGCTGCTGCACCGGTGCACGGCCGATGCCGTGGCTCGTAGCTTGGCCGCAATCATAGACGATACCGCCACGGCCCGTCGGGATATGCTCGAAGGCTATGCCGAGATACGCCGCATACTCGGCAGTGCAGACGCCGCCGATGCCGCCGCCCGCGCCGTCATCGACCTCGCATCCCATTCGCATAAACAATAATAACCAGCAAAACCAATACAAATATGTACAAAGAGCCGACCAACGACACGACAGGCAAATGCAAAAGACTATTAGTGACGCTACTGACACTCCTGCTTATCATCCCCGGTGTAGCTATAGCAAAAGGCAAGTACAAGCCGGGCGAATACGAAGAACGATACGAAATCCCGTTCTCTCAGCTATCTTGGCGTGGCAAGACATACAAAAAAGGCACCTGCGAAATATGGGTAGACCTTACCGATATCGCACGCAACGAGCCACCGAAATTGCAGCTGCAGTTTAATAGCAAATCAGGCAAAACAATCGGCCGGTATACATTCTGTCCCATCGATGGAATTAAAGCCAAACTTATATACAGGCCCGATTCCCTTACTTATAAAACCGCTATACCCGGCCCCATCCTTTGGGAAAAACGCACAGAAACAGACTATTATATCTTGATGTGGAACACATCCACACTCGTTTTCAAAACCGTTATACCGGAAGGTGGTACAGCAAGCTATCACATTACATTAATGGTTGAAGATGGTGATGATGTCGAGGGAGACGATAACGGCATAGACTGTGTCTTCGCCGACTCGAACGTACACCATATCTTCGAAAGCGTATTTGAGTGCGCACGACGGCGCGGCGCAGTCACCTACAGGGAAGATACTTTCATTAAAGACTTCGTCCTTTGATCAATAAGCCTGCATCGACGACGAAACGGGACAGACGGCCGTTCCGCCTCTTATCTCGAAATCACTCGCTGAATAAGAGATGAAAATTTCCGGAATATTAGCGGCTGAAATCCAAAGATTTTTAGTAACTTTGCGGCGATTTTGCACCGGCGCCCGCGGCGAAGGTGCTTTCGGTGTCGACATCCGCATGCCGTACGCCGCCGTAACTATGTAAGCAATCATCGACATACAACGATATGATTAAAATCACATTCCCCGACAATAGCGTCAAAGAATATGCCAAAGGCACGACGCCGTTAGAAATAGCCAAGAGCATCAGCGAGCGCCTCGCC
>CAVEDT010000015.1:0-13794 GCA_963614475.1 Roseburia faecis | reverse complement strand
GTCTCTACCTGCTCGGCTGTCATACCGGTATACTTTCGTACATTGGCCATTTCCGCCTCCATATCTGCATAAGCTTGCACTGCGGCCTTCCCGGATACGACTACGCCACCGAATGCCGCAACGGCAGTCGCTGCCGATGCTCCCCAGTCATTGATGCCATCTTTGATCTTTTCGAGTGGCGATCGTGTATCGATAGACATTTCGGCATTGACATCAGCGAGTTGCTTTTTGACTGCTTTGAGCTTGTCGATGTAGGCATCCCATTCTTTGGACCCTCGTTCCACACGACCGGACGACAATTCTGCATTGATTGCCTTGAGCGCGCGATGCAATTCTTTAGGTGTCGCCTTGTCGAGATTGCGCATAGCTGCTTCGACATTAGAGGCGTTCGTGCGCATCCGCTGTATGGTGGCGTTGGTTTTCTGCAATTCTTTATTGACTTCGATCACCTTGCGAGCGTCACCGGCTGAATATGCATCAGCTAAGGCCTTTCGTAGAGACTTAGCTTTCGCAATATTGTCCTCGTATGTTCGTTTGTAGTCCTCACTATTGCATTTGAGCACTACCTCAGCAATTTCCTTATATGCCATTTTTTACGTCTATTATTTTGTTCCAAATTTATGCATGGAAAATTTTAAAACAAAAGACACTGCGACAGGCTTTCACAAGCCTATCGCAGCAATAGCTATATATGTAAATCCAGTTATTATGCTAAAATTTTTCGTCTTACGAGTACTATCGCGGCTATTGTCGTGACAGTCAGTATCGCCAACAGCCACCACGGGCGGCCGACTCGACTGCTCTCGCTGTGGCTCTTCGCGGCTGTCTGCTTGTTCTGCCGCGCAGCGGTCGCGACTGATGTCGTGTCGGTCTGCTGCGCCGTTGTCGTTGCCTTGGCTGTTGCCGTAGGCTTATAGGCCGTGCGCGTCCAACGTACGCGGTGCAACACCTCGCGCGTCCCGTCAGCCCTGGTCTGCACTACGCTGTCGGCTGTAACCGTCCATGCGATGCTGTCGGCGCTTTCGGCTCGCTCGGCCACGGCTTCGGCACGGCTATCCGTGCGCGTCTGTATCGTCTCGGTGGCCTGCGTCTGCGTTGTCTCGGCAACGCGGATGTCGCTCTCCTTGTGACTGCGGCATCCGACCATCGTCATAAGCAACAGCGGTATTATTACCTGTCCTCGCATTGTCGTACGTATTTGGTTATCGCGGCAACGTGCATATTCGTCAGTTCGGTCTTGCCGCCATCGCTGAGCAAATATGCGACGTCCTCGATATTGTCTTGGAATAAGTTTTCGGTCAATACTGCTGCGCAGCGCGTATCTCGGCATATCGCCAGGCTCGCCTGCCAGTAGCCTTGCGGAGGCGTTGCACGGTTGCCCATGAGACCGCGTGCTGCGGCTTCGGCTGAGAGCAGTGCGGCCAGTCGGCAACTGCCTTGCCCTGCGTTATTGCTTACGTATACGGCAAAACCGCGTGCATCGTGCCAGCGCCCGTCGGCGCCTGCAGCGTTGTTGTGGATGCTCACCACACACACGTTGCGTGCGCCTTCCGCCTTGCAGACTTCGTTTGCCCGGCGTGTGCGCACACCCAGCGAAATGTCTGTCGTCTCAGGCACAAGCAAACGTGCATCGATGCCCTCGCGTTGCAGCGCTATGGCTATGCGCTGGGCAATTTCACGCGCCCATGCGTACTCGCGCAGTCGCCCGTCTGGGCTGCGCTTGCCGGGAGTCTCCACCCCGTGACCGTTATCAATCAGAACTATCATTGTCGTCTGTATTAGGTCTGTGCGTCTTGCTCGCGCCTATGCCGCTGAGGTCAATGTCGAAGTGCCGGCTCGTCTTATCCACGAGTATCTTCTGCGCCACCTTGGCCCATCTCGCGCCGTTGCAGCTGCTCTCGTTCTCGAGGATGCTCCAAATCTGCCAAAAACATATAGCGCCTGCTGCTACCTTGGTGAGGTCGATAGGAATGTCATTGGTGATATGCTTGCCTATCAAATACGCCATAATAATGAGCGCGTAGCTCTTTATCAGTGTCAAAAGCACATGCCCGAAGTGGTGGCTCTGGAACTTATGCCCGTCCTTGGTCACCTTATCCGGATGCGCCTTGGCAGCTCTCCGACTGAGGCTCCAGGCGGTGTAGCAATCGGCGAAAATTACCATTGTACATATTAGCAAATACGGAAGCGTCGGTTCAAGCACCGCTAAGGCGGCGCCTATCCCTGCAAACGCCCATCTCATAATCTGTGTAATCGTCATATCTCTGCGCTTTTAGGCGTTGGCAACTGCGGCCTGTGCGTCTGCACAGAACGTCTCTATCGCAGCCAAGATGTCGCTGCGGCCCTCGGCTACGGTGTAACGGATGCTTAGGGTGGCCGGGCGATAACGAGACCAGCTTGCCACAGTCGCCTTGCCGCTTTTGACATCGCCCTCTGTGAATGTCCCGATGCTCGTACCCTTGATAAAAGCTACCGCACTGATGACGTATTGCGCTGTCGTATCCTCACTGTTGTCGATGCGTACGCTGCGCTGCAGCGTCTCTCCTAATTTTACTTTGCTCATAATTCTTGTTGTTATTGTTGTTTTACTTGCAGTTTTACTTGCAGTTTTTTATTTGCGCGGAAAATCCTCGCCACTTGCAATGTGTTATATATCAGCGTTTTTTTATTTTCAGTTTACTTGCAGTTTACTTGCTGTTTTCCGCGAAAATTCCGCGAAAATCCGCGAAGTCGTTATTATTTTACTTTCCGTCAGCATCGTTGGCGGCTTGCAACTGCTCGGCAAGCTGCGCCTTGGCTTGTGCCTTGCATTGCTCGGCAAACTCATTGTAAGCCGCAAATTCTTCGGGCTTGGTCTCGCGCTGGCGCAGTATGCCCAGCTCGTCCGCCACGGTGTAACGCTCGCGGATGAGGCTCTCGACGCGCTCTTTGTACATTGTCTCGTCTATCGTCACGGGCAACTCGTCCACTTCTTCATAGTCGTCCTCGTTATATGTCATTGCCGCTATGGCCTTGGCCGTTAGGCCGTCCGATTTGCGGCGGACGTACTTGCCACTGTCGGACGTTATTCGGCGATTGTTGTATTGTATCATATATCGTTATGCGCTTACAAAAGTTACGTGCTTGGTTTCTGCCAGCGTGAGGACGTCCTCGGGCAGCGCCGCAAATACATCCGCGTGCAGCGTCACGCTTATTGGTTTGGCTTCGGTGGCTTGGCTCTTTTCGACAAGGTAGCGCAGACAATCAACGTTGATGCTCGACGCCTTGGCGAAAGTCTTGGTCAGCGATACCGACAATCCCGTAATCCACAAGTATTGCAGCTTTTCTTTAAACGGCGAGAAGATGCTAAAAGCGTTGTCCCCCAATGTCTGTATCTGCACCGCGCCTATGACCTCCTCGAGGCTATCGGCATTATAGAAGCTCATCACACCTCTAATCCAGCAAGACCCCGTAGGCCGCTGTCCGCGCAAACCTCCTGCAACGCGGATTACCTGCACATCGTAGGATGAAAACGCGTTCATTGTGGTTATTCCCCTGCCGTCTTGCCCACCGCCTACATAGGCGGCGTAATCGCACATCATATTGGTGCGCATGCCGTTAGTCTCGTATAGCGGCCTTGGATATGGACAAGTGGTGCGCATCTCGTATATCTGCCGTGCCTCGGCATAGCCTATGCCTGTAATGCCATTAAGGAAGAAGCCCGGAGTTTCGTGCCATTCGGGATAATAGCCGCCGTAATCAAGCGTGAACTGCGGATTGTCTTTGACATAGCAGTTGCCGAGGTCGTCACACGCGCCGTACCAGTTATGGTCGCCGCTCGTGTCTGAATATAATGTCTTGCCTACCATCGGTCGGTAAATAGCATCGCGCCACATCTTTATAAACAGCGCCTTGCCGGCGTCCGTGACGCACACCAGGTCTGCGCCGTATTGTTCGTTGCCCTTGCCGTAGTAAGCGGAGATATACGCCTCGGTATCGTACTTGTAGGTGTCCGCGCCCCACTGCCATGTGCGGTCTGTGCGTGCCGTTGTGGGCTTGTTGTTGGTGATGACGTTGTACTCCGCATCTCCGTCAAAGCGCTCGGAGTACGCCTTCTGCGCCACCCAAAACGCGTAAAAACGCTTCTTGTCGCGCACATAGATTATGTCCGCCACGCCGTCCGTGCGCGTCTTGGGCGTCAGCGGCAATGTCGCCGCCGTGTAATCGCTCGGCAAACTCTGCCGTATGCCGTGAAACACGTGCACGAGCATCGCGCCCACGTCCTCCTTGTCGAGCCGCAGCATCTTTTCGGCATATAACTCATCGGCGTAAGCCGCACCACTGACATTGAGGTTGCCGACGACATCGCTGTCGCCGTTGGCAATCACGCCCCAGCTCTTAGTGACGAGCTGGCCGTCCACTTCGAGGATGCCGCCGCTACCGGTGCCGGGGATAATGGTGGAGGTCTTGACCGAGCCGCCGGCTGTAATATCGCCGTCTGTCTCAACGCTGTTGGCCATGACCTTACCGTTGACCTCAGCCGAATTGGCCGTCAAGCCGTCACACGTAAGTTCACCTCCCACGGTCGCGCCACCCTCTAAGGATGCAGTGCCCTCAACCGTGAGATTTTGCTCGGTGCTGACATTGCCGTTGACATCAATCTTGACCTCATTGCCCTGACAAAAAGTCGCGCTGTCGCCGTGGACGACCTGCCCGGACACCTCGCCAAAGCTCTCAATGCTACCCGTTGCTTGTATTGTCTTGGCATTTGCGTTCTCGGCCTTAAGCGTGCGAACACCCGAGACATCAAGCGGATTGTCGTCATCGCCCAGCATAAGCGTCTCCTGACCGTCCGTGTATATCATCTCGTCGCGCATATTTTTCAGCGTCATTACTCGCTTGGTCTTGTAGGATGTCTCCCAGTCAACGCTCATACCGCGTGTCTGCGCTTGCACAATCACAGAGTTGGCCAGACCTGCGGTCTCATCGTTTTTGTCTAACTGCACCATATCCGCCTTGACCAATTCGGATACAATCTGTTGCGCATCCAGCGTCTCTGCTTCGCTATACCCGGTCAGATGTACGCTGTCGTACGTGCCTCCGCTGATGTCGTTCATCTTGACCATCTGGCCGGACGTCTTGTCATACTGCCACAACACGTTGCCGTCACGATATATGCGGTCGGTGCGCGGCGTGGCCGTCTGCGCCGCGCCGCTTTCTGTCACCGTGCAATAATCGGTGTACTCGTCACAAGCACCGAGCTTATAATACTCGCAGCCCTCTATCGCATCGCCGATTGTGGCCTGGTCATAACCTACGGCAGCGAAAAACGCCTTGCTCGTCTGACTCCACCATATCGTGTAATTATGCGCTGTCGGATAGCCCGTCATTGGCGTACTCAGCGGCGCGGCGGTGCGCACGCGGCACGGCAATATGCCTATGTCATCGCGCAGCATCGTCAGCGCTATCTCGTGCAGCTGATTGTCCGTGCCAATCTTATATAACTTGCCATCCGCGACGTTATAGTATGCCTTGTCGCTCCACGGCGTCTGATGCGCGCCCTGCCACATATAATCATCCGTCCATGTCGGATAATATGTGCCGTCCTGCTTGATATAAAAAACTCCGTCAGCCGTCGAAAAATGCACCGTTGCTGCCCCCTGCTGTACCTTACCCTGTGGGTCGCGGACTATAGGCGCACCTGCCTCCGAGGTGTTGTCCGACACGTCTCCGACAAAGCCGTCAAAAGCCACCACGCCGCTAACGCCGAGCGTCTCGTGCTGCTCCTGCTTGGCGCTTGCGAGACTGTCGCTAAAAGATTTGCGTATAGCCGTATGTTCGTTCGCATCTGCCGTCTCGTGCGCCGCCAGTGCGTCCGACACAACCTTTGCCGCATCGGCGGCTGTCTTAATAGAGACGTCTGATGCGTCAATCCGTTTGACTAACGCCAGAATGTCTTGTGATGCCTTGTTTATCGCGGCCAAGGAGGCGGATGACATCATGCCTGCTGTCGTGGTTGTCGCCGCCGGCAGTGCCACAGAAACATCCCTCGCAGTTCCACCTGCGTCCACAGTTTTGTATATAACCGTAACCGTCTCGGCTGACGCTGTAATTCGGAGACCGAGCGCCGACAGAGCATCGGCAGACAATGTGTCTACTATGCGCCGGACAAGGTCTATCAGCATTGAGCCGACACGCATCGCGGTGTTTTCGCCTTCGGCTGCGGCATCGCGGATGACAGCAGCCTGCGTGAGTAAGTCTTTAATCGTCGTTGCCATAATCTATGTGTGTGGCACAAAAATACTCGGTGGGCGCGGCTATTAAAAAGACGCACCCACCTCACATACAAAACACAAATCCATTATATTCACCGAATCATTTATGCAAAGCGCTGCGCACATCGGATAATTGCTCGCAGACTACGTGTGCGGCATTCTCGGCTCCGATGCGTGCAAGGTCTTCCGCCATAGCCATCACTGACATATATAGCTTTTTGGAGTACCAGTCGCGAGCCTTGCGCGGCTTGCCGGAGGTTTTGTATCCGCCCCAGGCCGGTCCGACTTTGCGCGGCTTGTCGAGCCCATGGACCCGGCGGTAATCTTTATCCAAAAATTCGAGGTCGCCAAGATTTCCGGGTGTGTACCCTCGGCCTGTACCTAATGCTTGGTATATGCCATATTGGGCAAAGCGCATGGTGATGGTTGCCGACATCTCCGCCTGTGCAACGTGCGAAGCAAAACTCTCGTGCAGTGCACCGGTGCGGACGATACGCATCCGCTCGATTTTCTCACGCCATATATCCAGCTGTGTACGTGTCCATGCTTCGTAATATTTGGATATGTCTTCTACTTCCGCCATTCGTCCTCGCGGTATTTAAGGTCAACCGGCTCGCTTACATCGATCATAAAATATAATCCGGTGCAGCCGGACATAAAATATTGGCCGAGTTCACGCGACAGTATATTGTCTACATGCAGATAGACGAGGTCGTTCTGCTTGTCATCGGCATCAACAAGAAGCTTTGACGCCACCTGGCGGAAGAGCGAGCGACAGATGCCAAGCTGCTTTGCACGGTCTGCTTCGTCCTTGATATTGTAACGACGGACAATGAACACCGTGAACGTCCTGCGCTTATACCAACCGCCTCCGCGCCCTTGAAACATCGCGCCATCATTTGTGTCATCGAGGCAAAAGAAAGCCTTGCTCGTGCGAAAACGGTCAAGTGGCCCTTGGAGAGACTCAATGCCACTGCATGTGCTGAACCGAAAGCCGTTATCCTGTGCATAGATGTTGCTTTGGCAGATGTTGCCGAAATACTTCTCGGCATCAAAAAAACTTAGTGCGTCCATATCAATCCTTATTTTTGGCCATCGCAGCGTTTAGTTCCTCGGCCTCGCGAGCCTTGCAGTCCAACTCGGTCAAAGCTCGCCAGCAATCTGTGGACAGTATGACCTCTTCCTTGGTTACATCACCGCCGGTCAATGCGCGTATTTGGTTGTTCATCGTCTCAAGCATGGATGGTGCCTCGGTCGCTTCTGCTGACACCACCGGGCGGAAGAAATGACTGAATGTTCGTGCGAAGAGCGCTTTGACCTGCACCAGCCAATTGAGAATATTGAGAACTTCCGCCTGAGTGAGTCCCTTGCCTCGGAATCCCGGATATAGGATGCTTGTCGCAGCCACCAACGACTCGACATTCTGCGAGGAGAGATACCCTTGGTAAAGGTTCTCGACACGCAACCAATCTCCAAAAGCGACACCTCGGAGTTGAGAATCCACAGCTACGCCTTTGCCGATTTTTGCAAATCGCACTGGAACGTCACCCGGGGTATACACAAATTCAAGGCACTTGGACTGTTCGGATATCTGTGTCGGAGATACATACACGTACTTCAGACCTGCACTGGTGCGGATGGAGAGCTTCCACTTGCCGGGGACAATCCCTTCGCGTGTCTGTCGCACTCCGGCAAGTATGCGGAACAGTGTGTATGGTAGTGCGTCCTCCGATACCGTGGCCATAGCTTGATACACCAAACGAAGTTCGGTGTCATCCAAGTCCGGCCATGACTTAGGTAGGTGGACATCTATAGTATTAGTCTCAGCCGAAAAAGTAGCACGTATCATCTTTCTGGTTTTGGTAATGGTCGAAATGGTTCGCTTTGTAATTTGATGAGGCCGAGTAGGCCGGAAACTCCGAGAGATTGGCTTCGAGATGAGCCAATATTCGGTCTCGATCAACAGCTATATCCTCAACGGGCTGTGAGCATACTACGTCTGCAATATAGTCTCGGCAGAGATCTATGGCTTCGGCTTCGACCTCTGTCGTCGACGCGGTCGCTTCCGCCTTGCAAAGAGCGTAGAATAATTCGGTTGAAATCAATGCCCGAAGTTTTGACTCGGCGGCCATAATTGCCGGACGTCGCTCGACAAGATCTCCTTGCGTAGGTTCTGCGATACCGAGTCTGCGGAGATGTCGCGCACGCCAAAACAAGGAAGCAAAGTATATGCGTATGTTCGCCGGTGTTGTCCATGTCTCGAAGTATCGGGCTGCCGACTTGACTTCGTCATAGTAATTTGACATCTGTCGAGACAGACGGTCTCGGAGAGCCTTGACTCGGTCGGCAGAAGCCGGTACAACATTATCGTTGTTGACTACACCGAAGCCTGTAGCTGTGAGAACGAGATCAAGATGCGCAGACGCTTCATAATAAGCTCGAGCGCAGATGTATCGTACGCACGCTTGTGCGAGTATGCCTTCGTGGTCGCTTTCGGGTACCCCCAGATCCGAATTCACGGCGGCTATGCTGTCGTAGAGCTCCGGGCCGAGAAAACGCCTCACTCTGCGGCAGGAATCGTCAACGAATCCTTGCATGGAGTTAAACAAATCTTCGTCAGGCATAATGCTTGACGGGACTACGCGAACGAAGTCTTTATAGGTTATTGTCATAGCTTTAACTCTTAGTTGTTAGCGTCTTGGATTGACCCGTCGCGGAGACGTTTGACCGCATCGGTGTTCTGATCGAGGGTCGTCAGCAGCACTATAGGTACTTGCGGCTTGACAATGTCCTGCCATCCGTTGAAGTATATTACCAGTTCGTGGACCTTGGCCAGTACGTCATGTGTCGAGGCTTCGAGCGCTTGTTTTAGTGTAAACAACTCGCGCTTGTCTGAACCGCTGTTGTTGCTTTGGCTCTTGCCCGGAACAGCTCCGACAAGGTTCGGATGAACGTTGGTGCCGTAGCACAACATATTAGACGTTTCCTGGATGTCGTCAGCCCAATCGCCGCCTTCCTTGCCGGTGTCTACGACGTTGATGCGCACCATGCGCTGTTCTTTACCATAACTGTCGATGTAGTATCCGGTAATCCACACCTTGCCGC
The DNA here is from genome assembly GCA_963614475.1 of Roseburia faecis. Classification (GTDB taxonomy): domain Bacteria; phylum Bacteroidota; class Bacteroidia; order Bacteroidales; family Muribaculaceae; genus CAG-873. Next base: position 4,435 of record CAVEDT010000015.1, on the reverse strand, counting down.
TGTTCTCTATACCGCAGACGAAGTTCTTGATGTTTTCCTTTTCCTTCTTGATGCGTTCTTTCTGCGCCACCGGGTCAATGATTTGTTCGGCAGCGAGCAGCGACGGCCAGTAATCCTTGTGTATCTCAACCTGGTACTTGACCGATGAACTATTGCGTATTTTCGCTTTCTTCGCTTTCCCGATCAGGCGTTTAAGGTCAAACCAATCGCCACGGAACAATGCGGTATAATAGGGTATAGGGTAGTACCGCTGGCCCGGTGTCGGGACACGCATTACCACCGCGAATTTGCGTGCGGTCGTGCGCACCTTGACAAGTCCGTCTCGGCCGGGGGCGCGACCAAGAAGCGTCTCGAGGTGTCCCAACGGGTCGCGCTCATCCAGCAGCGTAATCATCTCGACATCCTTTCGCGACAGGCCCCCGTTCTTTCGCCAATTGGCGTAGAAGACGTGGTTGATACGACCATGACTGTCGGCTTTCTCGAATCGACAGTAGCACGCGTCCTTATGTCGCAACTGGACGATACGCTTGCCCTCGCGGTCGAGGATGACCACTGCGACCGCGAAGAAGAAGTACTTGAGGTCTGTGCATTGCTCCAGGAAGAATTCGCGCATCGAGTTGTGCATCAGCCAGCGTTCGATGTCGGGATTGCCGGTCGGTAGCCCGGTCTGTCGGTCAGTGTATTGGATGCCGTTACCGTAGGCCGTGAGGATGTTGAAGTAGAGGTTTTGGCTTAGCACCTCGTCTCCGCCAATGGTGCGAATAAGGTGGAATGGCAGTAGGTTGTCTCCGCCGAACGGCATATATGTATATCCGGAATAGCCGGGGACAGGACGTCCGACAATATCGGCTGCATCTTCGTCAAAAACCGAGGCCGAGTCGACGACATCGATGTCAGATGCTGCTGCCATAGGTACGGCGACATTGTAGATCTCGCTTGGGATTGCGTCCGCAAGGGCGGAGCGTTTATCTGATAACTTCGTATCCATCTATTTCAAAAAGTGTTATGTCTCTAAATTCGCGTATAAGATTGCTGTCAGGCAGCTTGATGCGGTGTGTTCCTCCTCGCCAATGGCTACCGCAACACACCACATCGCGGTAGGTGATGATGTCGCCTGTCGAGATTTTCCAGACGCGGAGCGTCACCGGTCGGCGGCTTTCCAGCAAGGCTATGGCGTCGCGCCAATGCAGACATTGTGTCGGGCGGCTACTCATAAGTCTTGTCAAAGGTGCTGTCAAACACACGTAAGGCGCGTGTTGCCTCGTCGCCCTGCATCGTGCGGCGTCTGGTCAGTCTGTATGTCAGAGCCAAGTCGGCAATGGTGTGATCTTCGTTTGTATACTTGATGTCCGCTGCCGTAATGGCGACCGGGTCCCCTTCGGTCGAAGATGCGACATCATACAACCATACATCTTTGGCTCGTGCAAGGTCTGCAGCAACAGCGACCATGGACGGTCGGAGCGGTCCGGTCTGTGCCTCGTGTGACACTATCTCGGTAATATGATATATACGGTATGCGCGGTTTAGGTTTATATTGTCGCGCGTATATGCCGCTGTCGTGGTCTTGGCCCCGGTGAAGTATAGCAGCTCGCGACAGCCGAAACGGTTGACGAACGACAGCACCGGGTCTGCCTCCGGCAAGTCCAATACACGGTAGCGCTGACGTCGGCGACCGCACTGAACTTCGTATGCGATGAGGTTCATCCCCTGCTGATCGTCAAAGATGTCGGGAGAGACGTCCAGCTCCACAAAATCGACCACATCGCCCAGCTGCTTCGTAACATAAGTCAGTGCGTGCGTATCGCTATCGGCGTAGGTGCATACCGCAACAGCGGTTTCCCCGTCCGCATCATACACCGGTAGCAGCTCTTTGCGGCCGAGCGCCGTGTCGCGGTCTCCGTGACCGGAAGTCATGTAGAAATCTCCGAGGTACTTGGTGGCATCGAGATGTAGCCGATAGTCACAACGAAAGACCTTGATGCTGCCTATGGCAGCGGTCACACCATCAATGACAATGGTGAAATCGTCATAAGGCAATGCATCCGGATCTTCTGCATCGAGTTCCTCCTCAAATATGCGGTCAAGGTCGTACACCGCCACACTTCCGTTGTACGTGTAATATGTGGCCGAAAAAATCGTTTCGGAACCGCGTTTGATAGCGAGTATCACAGTCTCTTCGGTCGAGAACAATGACACTACTGCAAACTGGTTGGCGAACATGTGCGGTTGTAGTACCGGGCTGATTGTTGCGGACATAGTTGTTGCTTTTGCGTCAAAGATACGACACGGGTGCGATTGCTAAAAAGACGCCGCACGCGCACGAAGACCGGAAGCATCTCACGATGCCCCCGGTCCATATCAAAGTAGATTGCTTAAACGTGTAAAATTATGCCTTATTTCGCGGTCGCTATTCCTCGGCTTCACGCTCGACTTGCGGAAGGTCGTCTGCGTCATCGTCGGTCACGGCTACCATCGACCACTCAAGACCGCGATAGTTGTTGACGCTCAGGCGATAGCCGAGGTACGACATCACGATGGCGACCTCGGTGGTCGAGAATGCGCAGATGTCCTCCATTGCGCCGATGATTTCGGCGGAGGTCATATTGTCGCCGTGGGCGGCGCGTTCGTCTGCCGGTCGGAAGTCGGCGAGGAACATTGCCAGCACCGGCGCTGTGGCCGGCATCGATGGCCAGCCCGTTTCCTGTGATTGGATGAGTTGTAGACGATTGAGGTATTTGCTCTCGGATGATATGATGGTTTCGATTTTATTCATGGTTGTTGGTGTTTTTAGAGTTGATTTTTTGAGGTTTCGGGTCTCATAAGTGCTGCTGCTTTGGCGGCTGCGATGCATTCGGTACGCGTGCGCTCGGCTTCTTCGGATGAATCCTTGCGAAGCGTATCAAAGAGCATACGCGTGCGGTCAAGCAGATCCTGCGTCTCGGTATGGTAACGGTCGCGGATGTCTGCCATATCGGCTTCGTAATAGGCTTGACGCACGCGTGACAGCCGACGCGCATCTGCGTATGCCTTGGATATGATACGGTCGAGTTCGTCCATTTCGGCATGTCCGGTGTCATAGAGTACGCGGTCGTCCTCGATGGCGGCCAACCTTATCTTGCCGGAGATGCGTATACGCCGTCCTTCCAAATCGGCCAGCCTGGCTCGCAGGGCGGCGCGGCCTTCGTGGCATTCTGCCGCGTATTTGGCGGTACGCTCGGCCACGGCTTGGGCGCGGTCGGCAGAGATGCGGTCGCGCTCGGCTTCGCACATTTGACGTACGAGCTGACGCAGCACCTTGGCATGGCGCGTGCCGCGATAGTGCATCAGATTGTTCCAGCCTTCAGTCATCGCGCACCTCCTTCCTTGTGCGCCGGATGGTCGGAGGTATGGCGGACGGCGTATACGATTGCCCATGGCAGGAGAGCGAGGGCGTCCATACCGACAGCGGCTTGAACTTCCAGCGCATCAGGGATGACGATGCTGTGGTATGCGGCCACGGTCATCATGGCAATGGTTACGATCAAGGCTGCCACATCTGAGAACGCGGCACGTAGCAGCAGGCGCAGCACTGAGGCTATGTGGTGGCGCACGTCCACGCGGCGGCGCTGAGCAAAGGGTGAGTAACGATGAGCAAGGTCTAATGACCGTAGGATGACGACTTGGCGGGGGCGTCGCCGGGCCGGGCGTACGATACGCCCAAGTGGGTTGATTGTGGTTGTGTTCATAATGCTGGCATTATGTGTTTTCAGCTATAGGCAGACATAAAAACGGCTACCTTTCCGTTGCTGAAAACACATAATGCCTGTCCCGGAGGGACGTATTAAATGTTCGGAAAGGTAGCCGTAGGGCTACTATGTAGGCATAAAAAATGCCCGAAAAGTCTATGTCGAGCGTCTATACCTCCGCTCTCGGTGACAAGCAGACTGTCATGTTTTCAGCACTGCAAAAATACTATCATTTTGGCAGTGCACAAAATCATTAACAGACTTTAACCTTACTTGCGGCGCACGGCCATACCTGTGACGGTGTAGCCGGTGACGGTCCATTTGTCCTTGATGAGGACTGAATAATCCCTGACTTTTAAGCATATTATAGCATCGCCTCCAAGTGCTAACACCTTGCGTGACGCCTCTTCAAGAGCTGTTGTGACATCTGCATATTTGTAGTCGCCGAATTTGTACTTGACATGTTTTGTGTCGCGATAGCTATACTCTGCAATCGGGTCATATTTCGATACGATTGTGGAGTCCAGCACTTCGTATCCGTCACGACACTCGGCATACACCGAGCCTACGGCTTCATAGTCCCAGGCGACAGACGTAGCTTCGGTAAGCAAGACCTTGCCGTTAAGCCCTCCCTTGTAGTAATCAATGACAGTTGAATACTGGATGTACGGATTCTTTGTTTTGCACGCGGCCAGCGTCAGCGTCAGGAC
>CAVEDT010000014.1:0-14783 GCA_963614475.1 Roseburia faecis | reverse complement strand
CGTATATGTAGTCAATGTCCTTTTGGCCAACGGAAACCGCGCGGCAGTCAAGATAATGCGTTGACGGCGGTATACGTCTGCATCGCAAGTGACGCGGCGCCGAAATTGTGTGCCTTATGTCACGCGCGAAGTCTCCTAACCGATTGAACGAAATTTAGATATGGGAAAGAATAAGTTGCGCAAGTTTGCCGAGATGGAGACCATCCCCTTTGTCTTCCAGTATCCTTACGGACGTCTTGTCTCGGAAGGAACGGTCGAGGATACTTGCGGGTGTAGTCCGATGACGGCATCCGATGTGGCCGACCGCTCGACATTCCCCTTACGAGGTCGCTGGCACAGCGATTTCTTTCGCAATGACGGGCCTATAGTGCTCGAATTGGGCTGTGGCAAAGGCGAATACACCGTAGCATTGGCCCGCCGTTTCCCCGAAGCAAATTTCATAGGCGTGGACATCAAAGGCGCACGTATGCACTCCGGTGCTACGGCTGCGCGTGATCTCGGGCTGACCAATGTAGCCTTTGTACGCACATCCATCGAACTTCTCGAGGCCTTCTTCGCTCCCGGCGAGGTTGACCATCTGTGGATTACCTTTCCCGACCCGCAGATGAAGAAAGTGCGCAAGCGCTTGACTTCTACGCGTTTCCTGCAAATGTATCGTCGTTTGACGGGTGCCGAAGGCAGCGTGCGGCTCAAAACCGACAGCCCCTTCTTGTACACCTATACACGCGAACTGGTGCATCTCAACGCCTTGCCCGTATATGCCGATATACCCGACCTATACGCCCCCGGGGCTGATATTCCGGACAATATGTCCGACATTATGGACATACGCACCCATTACGAACGCCAGTGGCTTGATCGCGGGCTTACCATCAAGTACCTTCATTTCGGCCTTCCGAAAGATGTGGATGCGCCGCTTGTCGAATATACCGGGGACATCCCCGAAGACACATATCGCAGCTACAGCCGCGGCCAGGTGCAGTGCCCGGACCTTTGTCCGACACCGCCCGTGAATGACCTTGATACACCCTAATTACTCTCAGTATTATGAACAACGACACAATCTATCCCAATCTCGTCCTTGACGCCCTGCGCACCGTGCGCTATCCCGGTACAGGCAAGGACATAGTCAGCGAAGGAATGGTGGCCGATGATATTCGCATCGACGGTCGCCGTGTGTCCTTCTCCATAGTTTTTGAAAAGAATACCGACCCCTTTGCTCGTTCGGTGGTACGCGCCGCCGAAGCCGCCATCCTGGCGCATATAGGCGAAGACGTCGACATCAAAGGCAATATTGCCGTAGCCACCAAAGCCCCGGCGGCAAAAGCTCCGGCTCCCGTACTACCCGGCGTGCGCAACATCATCGGCATCGCCTCCGGCAAGGGTGGGGTGGGCAAGAGCACTGTCGCCGCCAACCTTGCCGTGGCTCTCGCTCGCGAAGGATATAAAGTCGGGATCCTTGATGCCGATATCTTCGGCCCGTCTATGCCCAAAATTTTCGGCGTCGAGGACCGGCAACTGTATATGCGCACCGATGACGCCGGTCAAAACCTGATTATTCCGGCCGAGAATTACGGCGTCAAGTTGTTGAGCATAGGCTTCCTTGTCGAACGCGACAGCGCCGTGCTGTGGCGCGGTTCCATGGCTTCCACCGCCCTGCGCCAGCTTATCACCCAGGGTGATTGGGGCGACCTTGACTACTTTATCATCGATATGCCACCGGGTACCAGCGATATACATCTGACCTTGGTGCAGACGCTGCCCATCACCGGCGTGGTCATCGTGTCCACACCCCAGCAGATAGCCCTGGCAGATGCCCGCAAAGGCATAGCTATGTTCCGCGGCGACAAGGTGGACGTCCCCGTGCTGGGCGTCGTCGAAAATATGGCGTGGTTTACGCCCGAAGAGCATCCCGACGAGCGGTACTACATCTTCGGCAACGGCGGAGCCGTCGATATGGCCAAAGAATTGAATATCCCGTTGTTGGCGCAAATTCCGCTGGTGGCATCCGTAGGTCAGCACAACGATGACGGCACTCCTGTGGCTGCCGGCGACGGTCTCGGTGCGCAAGCCTTTATGCACTTGGCGCACGAAGTGACAGACGCCGTAGATCGCCGCAATGCTACACTTCCGCCTACGCATGTCGTACAAGTAAAACATTGATACACTACAATATAGTAAACAAGAGACGAATACATATATGACGCAAAAACGCAAGATATTGATAGCTAACGGCCCCAATTTGGGCATACTCGGGCAGCGGCAGCCCGGCATCTACGGCACTGACGGCATTGACGCCATCATCGAGGCCGTATGCCGCCGCGTAGGCGAGGCTGTCATCGTCGAGCACTTGCAAACCAACCACGAAGGCGTGCTTATCGATGCACTCAACGCCAAGGCGCACGACACCTCGTATATCGGGGTCATCCTCAATGCCGGAGCGTGGACGCACACCTCTCTGGCCGTCGCCGATGCTGTCGCCGCTATGGATGTCCCCGTAGTCGAGGTCCATATATCCAACGTGCACGCACGCGAAGGCATACGTCACACTTCGCTCATCGCGCCGGTATGCCGCGGAGTCATTGCCGGCTTCGGCATACACAGCTATGTCCTTGCCGCAGATTATCTTATGACTCTTGTCGAGAAATAGTACACGCATACATAAGACGTAGTATATACATAGGACGCAAAAACAATACGAACAATCATATACCGAAATGGATACAAAAGACATAGAACAAACTAAGGAGCAGACAGCCCCGTGCGCACACCCCGGCAACTCCAAGCCGAGCCTTACTCAATGGTTGGCCCGGCCGCAAGTTTGGGGATTTTTCTTGAGCATGGCCGTATGCGCCATAGTTTCGTTGGCCTTCTTTGCCCCCGACAATATCCAAGGCAACACCTTGCAGCAGTACGATATGCAGCAAGGCGCCGCCAACGGCCACGCCGCTCAGGAATACGAACAGCAGACCGGCGAAAAAGCGCTGTGGACCAACAGCCTGTTCTCCGGCATGCCCACCTTCCAGATTTCGCCCGAATATCCGTCCAACAGCCTGTTCACGTGGCTTAACGGCGTCTACGGTCTCGGCCTACCCGGGCTGTCGTCGCTGATGTTCATGATGATGTTCGGGATGCTGATAATGCTGTATTGCTGGCGTTTGCGCTGGTGGTACGCACTCATAGGCGCTCTTTCCTGGGGCCTTATTTCGTACTTTGTCATCATTATCGGCGCCGGACATATCTGGAAATTTATGGCGCTGACCTACGTTCCGCCCGTCATCGGCGGCTTGTACCTGGCTTACCGCGGGCGCTACCTTGCCGGAGCGGCTATCATGGCACTCTTCGCCATGCTTCAGCTCAACGCCAACCACCCTCAAATCACGTATTACAGCGCCTTTATAATGGGCGCCTTGGTGATAGCTTGGCTGGTACGCGACATTCGTGAAAAACATTTGCGTCGCTGGTGTATCGCCACCGTCGTTTCGCTAGCGTCTGCGGCACTGGCCCTCGGAGCCAACCTCCCGGCACTATACCACACCTACGAATATGCCAAAGAGACTAAGCGAGCACAGAGCGAGTTGGTGGCCGATGATGCTGCCCACGGCGTCCAATCCGACAAACCCGCCGACCCCAAAGGCCCGACCGGAGGTCTGCCGCGCGAGGAGATTGGCGGATGGAGCAATACTCCCTCCGAGACACTATCTCTGCTCATCCCCAATATCAAAGGCGGCGCATCCATACGCCCCGAAAAAGGCGCGAATGTTCCGCTGACGCTTGACAAAAATTCGCATTGCGACTTCAAGATGCAGAGCGATGACCAATTCGGACTGCTGTCCCAGTTTACCGAGTACTTCGGAGGCAAAGGCACAACCAACGGTCCGTTCTACCTCGGCGCCATTATTATGGCACTCTTCATCTTGGGATGCTTCATCGTTCGCGGTCCCACCAAGTGGGCACTTTTGGCGCTGACACTGTTCTCCGCGCTTCTGGCTATGGGCAACCACTTCGAGGCGCTGACAGACTTTATGATAGACAACGTTCCGTTGTACAACAAATTCCGCGCAGCCGAGACGGCCTTGGTCATTGCGTGCGTTTGCGTGCCGTTGCTGGCTATGCTCGGGCTGCAAAAACTGATGGAAGATGAGGACGGCTGGCGTCGTTACAAAAACGAGCTGATAGCTTCCTTCGGCTTCTGTCTCATAGTCTGCCTGTTTGTATGGATCATGCCCGGATTTTTCGGCGATGGCCTCAACGATGATGAAGTCAAATGGCTTGCACAAGCCAAAGAACAAATGGTTCAAGGCGGCGCCCCGGCTGAATATTACGCCTATTTGGATGCTACTGTCGGTAATATCAAACAGATACGCCTCGATATTGTCAGTGCCGATGCCTTGCGTTCAGCCTTGTTCTTGATACTTGGTGGCGCACTTGTTTTTGTCGCCGCTTGCGGCAAAATCAAACGCGGCTATGCCGTTGCCGGCCTCGGCCTGTTAGTTGTTGTGGATATGTACGCCGTAGACAAACGCTACATCAATACCGAGTCTTACGTCAATAGCGCCAACGCCTTTGCTCAGAGCTTCTACGCCGACCCGCTGGCCGCCGATTCGATAGACAACGTCATACTTCGGGATAAAGGCTACTATCGCGTGGCCGATTTCGACAACTTCGGCGGCTACCGCCGCAGCTACTACCACAATATGGTGGGCGGCTACCATGCAGCTAAGCTCAATCGTTACAATGATCTCATTGATACGCATATAATCTTCGAGCCGTCCGTATTGGATATGCTTAACACCAAGTACGTTATTTTCAACGGACGCCTCGAGTCCAATCCGCGGGCTTGCGGTCCGGCATGGCTCGTGGACAGTGTTCGCTATGTAGACGGAGCACGTGCCGAGATTGTCGGACTTAAAGGTCTCGACTCGCGCCACATTGCCGTAGCCGATCGCCGCTTTGCTTCCACGCTCGGCCGGGCCGTAGCTACGATGCCCGGCGATACCGTAGCTTTGACACATCATACGCCCAACACCTTGGAATACAAGGTGACGAGCGCTCGCGGCGGTATTATGATATGTTCCGAAGTATGGTTCCCATGGGGATGGCGTGCCACCGTCGACGGCAAGGAAGTGACCATAGGTCGTGCCGACTACGTACTGCGCGCCATACGCGTTCCGGCCGGCACGCACAAAGTGGAAATGACCTTTGACCCCGAGTCCATGCACACCACCACTACCGGCGCATACCTCTGCATTATACTGATATACTTGCTGGTGTTCTCCGCCTTGGGTGTACGTGTGATCTGTCGTATAAACTGTCGCATCGGCGATAATAAGCCCCAAAAACAAGACCAAATCCGATTGCCCAAGGATAAATCGGAGAAACAGTAATCTTATGGGATTCGGACGATGGTACAAAAGGTGGCGGCATGGCCGCGGCTTCGGCGTTCACTCGCCGTTGGCGTATGCCTTGGTCTCCGAAGTACTGCGTAAGCAGCACGGATATGCCTATCGTGCCGAGCTGGACCCGAATCTCGGTGGCGGCGTGCTTTGCAATGCCCGAGCCCGAATGCTGGTGCGTCTGGCCGCTTTTGCAGGCGCTCGCACTGCCGATGTCTCGCATATAGACGACTCCGGGATGCGTCAGGCGGTCATGAATGTCCTCCGGACGTACAGTCCCGACATACAATTTTCCGCCATAGGCGCGGATATTGTTGTGACAGACAGCATCTCGACCTACGAATCCCCATGGCCGGGCGAAAAAATCGTGCTGTTGGTGTCTCTGGGGCTTGACGATACGTCCAAGCGTCAAGCGATGGATAAGTCCCTCTCCGAGATAAAGAAAGGCGCCATCACCATAGACAACGTCCGAGACACGGCCGTCACCGCATTGCGGCAAGATCTGCCGAGACAGGTCATTGAGGTCTCCTTCTGACCGATAAAACAGCCGTTATACATCCAAAAACGCCTTCCGACCGTCAAAAGCAATAAAGAGATATAAATTCACGTTTATAATAAAGATATAACCACCCGTTAAGCATCATTGTGAAGACACTGGTATTTGCCACCAATAACGCACACAAGCTCGAAGAAATCCGCGCCATAGCCGCCGATGCTTTCGATATCCGCAGCCTCAATGACATAGGCTGCCATGACGACATCCCCGAGGATGCCGATACCCTCGAGGGCAATGCGCGACAAAAGGCTCGATGGATTTACAACCGATATGGTGTGGATTGTTTTGCTGACGATACCGGTCTGGAAGTCGATGCGCTGGACGGCGCCCCGGGCGTGCACAGCGCTCGATATGCTCCCGGTCCGGGGCATGACTCGGCTGCCAATGTGCGTCTGCTGTTGCACAATCTGCGCGATGTCCCCGAGGGACGCCGCACTGCACGCTTCCGCACAGTCATAGTGCTTATACTCGACGGCCGCGAGCACGTCTTTCACGGAGTCATCGAAGGCTCCATAGCCACCGAACCGCATGGCGACGGTGGATTCGGGTACGACCCGGTATTTATTCCCGAGGGATGGACCGAGACCTTTGCCCAAGCCGGCGAAGACGCCAAGAACGCCGTGAGCCACCGGGCACGCGCCACGCAAGCACTGATGCAATACCTCCGCGTGGCGGACATATAAACAGACGCGAAAGATGGGACGTAAAAAGCTAAATATAAACGAATAAGTGTAAATATTCAGCATAAGACAACCGTTTTGCCAAGCATACATTCATCGAAAATAGAAAAAACAATAAACCCATTCATACAGATGATACGCAAAATACTATTCACGATAGCGGCTATGGCAGCCTGTGCCGCCGGAGCCTTTGCTCAGGGCCTTGTAGGCGACTGGAATATCTATCCGCTGTACAGCGGCGAAGTGTCGTATATCGCCGAGTCGCCCTCGATGGTGTACTACACCTGCTCGTCGCGCTTGTTCTCTTACGACAAAGAGACGCACGAAAGCTATTCGTACAATACGCGCAACAAGCTCAGTGACACCAACGTCACCGGCGCATACTACAACTATGACGGCCGTTACATGATGCTGACTTACGACACCGGCAATATCGACCTGGTATACGATGACGGACGTGTAGTCAATATGCCCGACATTCTCAATGCCCAGTTGACTTATACCAAAGGCATCCGCGACGTCGCTTTCTATAACGGCAAGATTTATGTCGGCACCGATTTCGGTCTGGTCATATTTGACGACAGCCGCCATGAAGTGTCCGAGTCGGGTATCTTCGGCAAGGCAGTGGATTGCGTAACCATCGTGGACGACCATATCGTCATGTTCATGGAGAAAGGCGTGGGCGCCGATTATCGTTTTTGGTCCGCCCCGGTCTCCGGCCGTCATAATGCCATAAGCAAATTTACGAACCTCGGCGGTGCATACGTCAAAGGCCTTGCAACTGTCGGTGCTAAGATGCTCGGCATCAGCGGCAATGACAATACGCTGATTACGTACACAATAAATTGGGATGCAAACACCGTCACCACCTCGGCCGGAAAGGATGTCGTTGTGGGCAATGTCGTGGTTACACCTCAGTCCGCCTATTACCTCACCGCCTCCGAAATTGTGATGCTGGACGGCGAAGGCAAAGAGGCAAATCGCTACACCATTCCCACCGAGTTGAAAAACGACAAGATAGCCACTTATAGCGGCATCAACAGCGTATGGTCCGCCGGAGCCGAAGGCCTGGGCAATTACGATATTTCCGGATCGACACTTACCGTTCTGGCAGATAGGGTTAAGCCTGTAGCCACGACGTGCGACAACGTGGCGTTTATACGCACCAATTCGGCCGGCAATAAGATTTATATCTCCAATATCGGTGTGACCAACTACAAGAGTATCATCACCGTTGGCGATATATGGTGGATACCCCAGCACACTAACGTCATCGAAGGCGGTGTGCCGCGCGACATCTCCCTGACAGTGGCTTCGGCAGACAATTCCACGGTCAAGAAAGAACAGGAAAAGCGCAATACCACAGCCATGCTTGGCGGCGTAACTCGTTTTGTCGTAGACCCCGACAATGATGATCGCTACTACATAGGCAACAACTTCGAGGGCGTGTACGTCATCGAAAACGACAAAGAGATAGCCAAATTCAACGAAAAGAACTCGCCGATGTATGCCTGGTGGGGCGTCAAGGTGCACGATGTCAATATCGACCCCGAAGGCAACCTGTGGGTAGGCGCGTGGACGCTCAACAATACGCAGGTTTCGCCGTACTACATTCTGCCTAAGGCCAAACTCAAAGGCGACTTGTCCACCGTCACCAAAGACGATTGGATTGCTACCAAGCACCTCGGCTTTGACGTCGGCAATAAGGATATGGGTAGCTTGATGTGCAAAAAATCGAATATGGTGTTTACCTGGCACAGCAAATACGGCAACCCGATATGCGCCTATGACACCAAAGGCACGTATACCAATACCTCGGATGACGTTATTTACGAGCTCTCCGATATGGTAGACCAGGACGGCAAGACCTTCTCGTGCGATCGCATCACCTGCGCCATCGAGGATCAGCGCGGTCGCGTATGGGTGGGCACCACCTCCGGCCCCTTCGAGATTACCAATCCGAGCAAGGCTACCGATCCCACTTCGCGTATCACCCGACTGAAAGTGCCGCGCAACGATGGAACCAACTATGCCGACTACCTGCTTGATACCGAGCAAATCAACGATATGTCCACCGATGCCGCCGACCGCAAATGGATCGCCACCGAAAACTCCGGCGTATACCTCGTCAGCGAAAACGGTGACCAGATTATCGCCCATTACACCACCGAGAACTCGGCGTTGCCCTCCAATACGGTATACTCCGTACTGTGCAGCCCCGTGGACAATGTCGTGTACTTCGGCCTGAAGACCGGACTTGTGTCCTTCAACAGCACCTCGTCGCCCGCAGCTGACACCTACGACAACGTCTATGCATACCCCAACCCGGTACGACCCGACTACACCGGATGGATTACCGTCACCGGCCTTATGGATCAGTCGTTGGTGAAGATTGCCGACGCTGCCGGCAACGTCATCTACCAGACACGCTCCAACGGCGGCATGATTACTTGGGACGGCTGTGACAACGGCGGCAACCGCGTACGCTCGGGCGTATACTACGTCTTTGCATCGCAGAACGCCACCGGGTCTTCCGAAGGCGCTGTCACCAAAATTGTAGTCATCAACTGAAACAACGGACGTCATAACTGACGCCTGACATACAGCCGTTGCGGCCGCCCTGCTTGCGGGGAAGGCCGCAACGCGCATTTAGGCACGACTTTTGCCGTGAAGTTTATGCCGGGTTTTTTTCGGCAGGCTTGCTCCTGCTCTTGACTTCGGCTTATTACGACCACCAATCGACCACATATACGCTTACAACTATGGATTCTGACAAGCATCCTCTGAAATATGCCGACGAAAAAGACCGTTCATACGGGCTTGTCGGTATGGCTATATCACTGACAGTATTTGACGGAGAAGATATGCTCTCCGCATTATGCCTTGACAACGCTCCCGGCGACGGCGCCGAAATGGCGCCCGAATTTCATTTCTCCGGCAATCCTACGCTGAGCATCGGTGCGGCGTGGCGGCATACTGTCAAGCAATTCGAGCTGATGGCTGCTATGCTTGTCGGCAACGCCATGTGTCGCGCGTATGTAGGACGCAAGATCCGTATCACGCCCGCCGTCCGCAAATCCCTGCGCGAGGTTGTCGAGCAAGTCGGCAATGATACCTGCGACTTGGACAACGACGAAATCGACCGCCTGTACGACAAAGTGCATGACAATCTCGAACGCGTATTTATGCACAACCGCGTGGCGTCTGTCGCCAATAACATCGCCGACACATTGCAGCGTCAACGCCGCTTGACCTCCGCCGAGGTCGCCGATGTCCTTGCTCCGCTGCTGTAAAGGCCGGCATCGCCGTGATAGCCGGACGGCTATAGTATCTATGTAGTAATCAAAGCCATAACAGCTATCATAGCTTTTCAAACAAGAGCAATAGAACATCCATAGGTGGTACAGCCTCCGCTTATTCGTCCATAGACACCACGTGTTTTTATCGTGTCCGAGAACAAAGTCACCGTTCCATATAAGCCGTTGGCGGTCATAGCCGCCGGGACAATGATTCTGGCCGTCGCCATGTGGCTGGCCGGACATTCGTGCTTTGCCTTCTGGGATACTCAAACGTATATCGATGCCGGCGGCAATATCCTGATGCGCGGCGCCGATGCCATCCGCACTCCCGTATATCCTTTGGTAATAGGTCTTTGCCGGCTTTTGCCCGGCGATATGACGTGGGTGTATGCACTCATAATCCTACAACTTGGCGCTTTCATCGTCACTATTCCCGTGGTATGGCGCGTGGCCGCTCGACTTATGTCGGCGCGAGCTGCACTTGTCACCACAGCCGTCTATGCATGGTGTCCGACCTTTGTGTCATTTGCTATGTTCGTTATGCCCGACATTTGGTGCGTCATAGGTGTGACGGTGCTCCTCGCTTTGGCTCAAAAGATGACGGAATGTCGGGGTTATAAAGCCTTGACGTGGTGCGTCATTGTATCCGTGGCATTGGTGC
The DNA here is from genome assembly GCA_963614475.1 of Roseburia faecis. Lineage (GTDB taxonomy): Bacteria > Bacteroidota > Bacteroidia > Bacteroidales > Muribaculaceae > CAG-873. Next base: position 4,191 of record CAVEDT010000014.1, on the reverse strand, counting down.
TGCTCAAGCCCTCCAATATCTATATCGCGATATGGTGGGCCGTGATGGCCGCGGCGTTGCTGCTGCGGCGCAATCGTCGCTGGTGGCACTGCCTTGTCCCGGCCGGCGTTATGGCTGTTGCCTTGGGCGGTTACGGGCTGCTGGTGCAGCGCGTTACCGGCTACTATACCGTATCGGTGGTCTCCGACATTAACGATTTGGGTAACGCCGCCCAACGGCGCAAACTCGTGCCCGAATTGGCGCCTGACAGCGCTACTGCCGACCTTTTCAGGCGTATCAATGCTGCCGATACCGTCACCAATCTGCGTCGCCGTCAAATGGCTTTCGTCGGCATCGAGTCGCTGACGTATGCACAGATACACTCCGTCATGTCCGCCACCAAAGCCTATGATCCGGCACGATGGCATCGCGGCATCCTTGTGCGCCTTTTCGAGTCCATGCCCTCAAATGCCTTCCCCATACACGGTAGCGATAGGCTCAAATACTATACCAATGCCTTGCATATCAGCTTCTACGTCGTGTACGCCGTTCTCTTGGCGCTGTTCGTGTGGTTGTGCACTGCTCGACGTCGCCATACCGCCGAGGGTGCATCGCGACTGCCGCAGCTCCGGGCGCTGTGGGTGCTTGTTTGCGGCGGTATAGCCACGGCCGTCATCGGCGGTTTTGACGACTACGGACGACTTGCCATGGGCGTATATCCGGCCCTGATACTGCTGTGCGGTGCCGTTCTCGCCGCGCCTCCGACAACCGAACGGTGAGAATGTATGACGCGGCACTTCAGACCAAAAATAAGGCGGCGTGTTTAACGTCTTTTTTGCATCGCGTCTGTGTCTATGTCGCCGTTTTTGGCTAATTTTGCAGATAAGTAATACGGAGCGACGACAGCAGCCACGGTGGCGGTCTCGAAATCCTCCAGTCACACATACGACAGATAATTATGGAGAATAAATTCAAGATGGTAGCCAAGACCCTCAAGGGCCTCGAGGCTGTACTTGCTGACGAACTTCGTGCCTTAGGGGCTTTTGACGTCGAACCGGGACATCGCATGGTGTCTTTCGGTGGCGACTTGGAGACGCTGTATCAGGCCAATTTGTGCTGCCGCACGGCATTACGTATACTCAAGCCGTTCTACGAATTTGAAGCCGGCGACCCGGACGAACTTTACGATGCCGTCAAAGCCTACGATTGGGGCTCGCTGTTGACCCTTGCCAAGACCTTCAGCATAGATACTACGGTATACAGTGACGAGTTTACACACTCGCGTTTTGTTACATACCGCGTCAAGGATGCTATAGTCGATTGGTTCAAGGATCGTTACGGCGAAGATAAGCGCCCCGGAGTACGCCTGCAAGATGCAGACGTGATGATCAATGTACACATATCGGGTCGTAAGGTGACACTATCGCTGGACTCGTCGGGCGAGAGCCTGCACAAACGCGGCTGGCGTCGTGCAAGCACCGAAGCGCCCATCAGTGAGGTTCTCGCAGCCGGTATTCTGCTATTGAGCGGATACCGCGGCGACCGTCCCTTCGTCGATCCCATGTGCGGTAGCGGTACTTTCCTCGTCGAGGCTGCATTGATTGCCGCCAATATCAAGCCCGGTGTATTCCGCCAAAGCTTTGCCTTTGAACAATGGCCGGATTTTGATGCCGATCTCTTTGACCGTCTGGTCAATGACGACAGCGAAGAGCGTCCCATTGCGCATCCCATCATCGGCCGTGATATTTCGCCGGCGGCTGTCGATATCGCTCGCCGCAACCTCACCGCCGCCGGTGTGGTCAAGGATGTAGACCTGGCGGTACAGCCTATCTCCGCATGGGAAGAAGCACCGGCTCCCGAAGGCATTATCGTCACCAATCCTCCCTACGGCGAACGTATCAGCGCTCCCGATATGGAGGCACTTTACGAGACCATAGGGTCGAAACTGAAGCACGTTTTTGCCGGATGGGAAGCATGGATTATCGGCTATCGCGAAGAATACTTCCGCTGCATCGGCCTGGCTCCCACCACCAAGATTGACTTGTACAATGGCTCGCTGGACTGCCAGTTGCGCCATTATGTAATATTTGCAGGCACCAAGCGCGATTTTCGCGCCGCCGGAGGTCGACTCAAGACCATAGAAGACCGCTCAGACCGCCAGCGTCGTGACGAGCGCAAGGCCTTCCGCCGCGACGACCGCGATGACCGTCGCCGTCCATCCCGTGACGACCGCCGTTCCTTCCGTGGCAATCGTGACGACCGTCGCCGCTCGTTTGACCGTGACGACCGCCGTGACGACCGCCGCGATGACCGCCGAAGCGCTGCAGCCGACAACTTCGCGCCCGACAGCGAAAATCCGCTGGCACGTCGCCGCAATGTGCATGCACTCAAGTCTATAGGCGGTGCGGGTCCCAAGCTGCCTCCGACAAAAGGCGCCATTATGCGCGACCGCGGATGGAAAAAGCGCTCTCTGCCGCCCAAGGACAAGGGTGGCGACGACGCTCAATGAACCATAGGCCGAAAAAGGAGGACAAAGACATATACGAAAGGAAATAGATGAATCTTAGAGAATGAGTATCCGAAAGGAATTCGTTCAATCAAAGAGCCTTTCAATCGAAATATTTGCCAACCGAAAGCGACCTGCCGAATAAGAACTGACTTCATACTTACAATACAACAAAATACTTCATTTGCGCTATGGACAACATCAAATGCGTCGGAATTCTGACCTCCGGAGGCGATGCCCCCGGTATGAACGCCGCTATACGCGCCGTCACCCGTTCAGCCATATACAATGGGCTTAAAGTCAAGGGTATATATCGTGGTTATCATGGACTTATAGCCGATGAAATCAAGGAGTTTCACACTCAGGATGTCTCCAATATCATCCAGCAGGGCGGTACAATACTCAAAACTGCTCGCTGCAAGGAATTCACCACTCCCGAAGGCCGCCAACTGGCATACGATGTCCTGCGCCGCCACGGTATCGACGCTCTCGTCGTTATCGGCGGTGACGGCTCGCTGACGGGCGCTCGTATTTTTGCCAACGAATTCAATTACCCCATCATAGGTCTGCCCGGCACCATAGACAACGACCTCTACGGCACCGACAGCACCATAGGATATGATACGGCGCTCAACACCATCATGCAATGCGTCGATAAAATCCGCGATACGGCCACCAGCCACGAACGTCTGTTCTTTGTCGAGGTTATGGGTCGTGACGCCGGCTTTCTGGCTCTCAACGGAGCTATCGCCGCCGGGGCAGAGGCCGCTATCATCCCCGAGATAAGCACCAAGGTCGACCAGTTGGCCGAACTGATACAGAACGGCTTCCGCAAGAGCAAGAACTCGTCGATAGTCCTTGTTGCCGAAAGTCCCGTCACGGGCGGCGCCATGGGTCTGGCCGAACGTGTCAAGAACGAGTATCCCGGCTATGACGTGCGCGTGTCCATCCTCGGACACTTGCAGCGCGGTGGTTCGCCCACAGCCTTCGACCGTATTATAGCCTCGCGTATGGGTGCTGCCGCCATCGATGCGCTTATGGAAGACCAGCGCAACGTGATGATCGGCATCAAAGACGATGAGATTGTGTACGTGCCGTTCTCCAAGGCCATCAAGAACGACAAGCCCATCAATCGCGACCTTCTGGAGACGCTTCGCCGTCTTTCCATCTGATGACATAACCGATATGCTGCACAGTCGATACGACATCGACTGTGCAGCATACGAATGCCTCGTGTCCGCTACGTCGGCGGACACCTCACAATCCATCGGTCCGAAGACCGGCCACTCACCTTCGGATTGCGACGTTTAGACGCATCCCTTCACTTGAGAGTTCATATCCACCGCATCTCTCCACCTTTCTCCCCAAACCGAACAATATCCCTTTATAGCCCATGAAAATTCTCCATACAGCAGACTGGCATCTGGGACACATCCTTTACGGATGCAATCGCTTAGACGAACAACGCGATGCCTGCCGTCAATTGATAGCCGTCGCCGAGGCCGAACGTCCCGATGCAATTGTTGTTGCCGGCGATATATACGACGTGTCCGCCCCTTCCGCCGAAGCTGAGAAACTTTTCGTAGAAACCGTCCTCGAACTTACGAATGTAGTCCCGGGAGTGACCGTTGTGGCCATAGCCGGGAACCATGACAGCGCTCGCCGTCAGGACGCGCACAGCCCCCTCTGGGAGCGCGCCGGAGTGC
>CAVEDT010000013.1:13471-14896 GCA_963614475.1 Roseburia faecis | reverse complement strand
CGGCATCGTTGACTTTGGCGATAATGCCGCGGCTTTCGATTATGGTGCCGCCGATTTTGTGCGTGTCGGGGCGGAAATGCCTAATGACGACCTCGATGGCTGCATCGTAGGCTTCGGCTGTACGTCGCGCGATGTCGGTGCGGCTTTCGTCGGTGAGTTCGGTGTCCGCGTCGGTATGTCGTGCGGCTTCGTCTATGGATTCGGAATGACCGTGCAGTGCCGCAAAAGGCGCAAATTGTGCCGCCCGACCTTTCATAGACATGTGCCGATGTACGACAGACGGTCGATATTGCCTGCCGATGATGTCGGCATAGAGCGTGGTTGCATCTGTCTCTGTTTTCATGCTTTATGCCCTCCTATTTGTCTATTGCGCTGACGTCCTGTGGCTCCTTCGCGATAATTGAGCCCGGTGAGTATGGCGTTTTTGCCGTAGCTGGTTTTGATGTCAATCATTGCGCGTTGCATCCTCCGAGCCTTGTCTTCATCGGCCTGTCTGGCGTTATCGGCGGCCATAGTCTCGAGGTATTCGCCGAAGAGGTCCGGCTGTGGCGCCTCAGTCGGTACTACATCGTGGAGCGGGATGACTTCGCAGGCGGTGACGTTGAGTCGTCGTACCGTCAGTCCGCTGTGTACACAGCTGTGCCACAGTCCGGTGACAGCCTTGCAGATAAATTTGGCCGAAGCGGTGGGCGCGGCAAAAGAGCCGGATGCGTGTGCCGGCGCCGGTGCGCGGCGTCCGTATCGATCGATGACAATCTGAGTGCCTTCACATGTCCCGTCATCCGAAACGTTGGATACATCGTAACCTATATCGATGGCTATGGATTTGGTCACCAATCCTTTTGCTACAAGATTTAATGCCAAAGACTGCGACATCTCAAGTATCACGGTGAGGGCGTTGGCGCTCTTGTAAGGCTCGGTGAGCACCTGCCCTTCGGAAATCGAATGAGAAGAAGGTGTGTATGCCTTGATGTCGGCGATGCCCACCGGTTCGTATCCCCAAGCGTGGTCGATAAGCAGTTCGGCATTGACACCGAACATTGCATATAGGGTATCTTCGTGGTCTATGGACATGCGAGCGACATCACCCATAGTGTACATACCGCGGTCGGCCAATCGTCGGGCTATGCCTGCACCAATGCGCCAAAAGTCGGTGATGGGTGTGTGCGCCCACAGCAGTCGCCGATAAGCGGCTTCATCGAGCGTGGCTACACGTACGCCGTCGGCGTCCGGAGTCATACGCTTTGCCACGATATCCATGGCTATCTTGCATAGATACAGATTGGTGCCTATACCGGCGGTAGCGGTGACTCCGGTCTCGCGCAGTACGTGACGAATCATGGTCATGGCCATTGCATGCGGGTCGCCGCCGTAGGCGTGCAAATAAGGTGTGGCATCGATGAATACTTCATCGACACTGTACAC
>CAVEDT010000013.1:2680-13461 GCA_963614475.1 Roseburia faecis | reverse complement strand
GTACACGTGCATATCTTCCGGCGCTACATAATGGCTGTAAATCTCGAATATGCGCGTGCTGTATTCGATGTATAAGGCCATACGAGGCGGCGCAATAATAAAGTCTATAGCCAATGACGGGTCGGCGGCAAGAGCGTCGGCATCGTAGCCGGAACGGCAACCCGGCCGGGCTGTACCTCGGCGTCTGTTGGCTGCCAGTACGGCCTGTCGTGCCTCGAAAAGGCGTGGCCTTCCGCCGGTGCCGAGTGTCTTGAGCGATGGAGACACCGCCAGACATATAGTCTTGTCCGTACGGGTCTCATCGGCCACTACGAGGTTGGTCTTCAGCGGGTCAAGGCCGCGAAGGACACATTCTACGGAGGCGTAGAAAGACTTGAGGTCTATGGCAATATAACAGCGGTGATCGTTCATTGTGCCGGGATGGTGCGCTTTGAGGTTGCTAATTTACGACTTTTTGTGGGAAAAAACAGACCCCGGACTCCCTATAAAAAGTTAAGGAAGTGCCGGGGCCGTTATATTGCGGTCTGTAAGTGCGCCTTAGAACGCGTAACGTACGCCTATAGCGGGAATGATAGCGTGAATTTTGTAATCGGCAGTGAACTCGCCGATAGTGGGCAGTCCTATCAAGGGATAGTTCTTGGCGATGAAGTCTTCGTACTGGCCGGTGGCGTTGTCCGCACCGCAGCCTTTGACGTACATGAAGGCCACGTCTATGGAGAAGCTCTTGACGGGGCGGAACGACAAGCCTACCGACGGTTCAACCTTGGTCATACCCGGGGTCTCGGGGTTGTAGTGGTTCAGGTTGACGGGCGATTGGTCCACCATAAGTCCGGCGCGAAGGTCCAGGCGGTCGGTGAGCGCGTATTCGGCGCCCAGGTGGTATGTCCACGAGTTGTGGTACTTCTTGGCCAGGTGCTGGTCGAAATCGGGCAGGTGGTCAAAGGCGAAGTCGAGGTATTCGTAGGTCTTCCATCCGGTGAGTTGGGCGTCAAAGGCCAGTGTCAGACGGTCTATGGGACGATAAGCGACACCGAAGGTCAGTACATACGGGCAGGGCATGGCGGCCGAAAAGTTGGTCTGATTGAGGTTGTCAAGCGTATTGCCCAAAATCTGTCGGGCCGCATCGTTGGCGTAGTAAACTTCTGCATCGCCTTTGCTGACTTTCATCTCCATCTTTGAGCGGAAAGATGCACCGACAGTGATACGCGGGGTAATTTCGTACATAGCGCCGATGTTATAGCCCACCGAAAGATCGGAAGATCCGGTGAGTTCGACGGATGCCGGGGATACACTGCCGAAGCGTACGTCGCTGCCCATGGCGCCGAGAAGGCGGTCAAGTGACGAGGGGCTGACCAGTGCCTTGTGCAGGTCTACATTGCCCCAGGAGACCATAAGTCCGGCACCGATGCTCAGTTTGGGCAGAAGACGCCATGATATGGTGGGTTGTACGGTGAATATTTTCAGGTCGACACTCTGGTTGAGCACTGCGCCGGGCCAGTTGTCGCCCCAGTTGATGCTGCTGCCGTAGGGTGTGTACATGGACACGCCGGCATATAGATTGTCGTAGATGCGGAAGGCAGCGGATATGTTGAACGGGGTGCTTACCTTATTGCTTGTCTTGTATTCGGTGCCATTGTGGTCGGCTGTCACCGTTGACTTGATGGCACTCATCCCGGCGGTGACATCGACTGTCTTGTCGCTGAATGCCAGCGCTCCGGGGTTGAAGATGTTGCTCTCGGCTCCAAGTTTAAGAGCCACGCCGACATGTCCCATGCCTTCCTGACGTGCGCTGAAAGTGTTGACTTGGTAGCCTTCGGCCATGGCTGTGCCGGCCGTTGCAGCAATGGCCGTCACGGCCAATAGTAGCTTTTTCATACTTGTCAAATATATTATGTTCATTCTCAAAAAGGCTGCAAAGGTATATATCTTAGACTGAATATGCAAATTATTCGACCTTCTGACCAACTTCGCTGGTCAAAAGGTCGAATTTTGTTCGCAAATAGACCAATGCTTGTTCGATTTGGTCAGATAGTAAGACCTATATCGAATGTGGGCATAGATTGTGCGGATGATAGATGAAAGGATTTCGATATGATTTAGAGGTCAAAAAAGGCGAACATATAGACAAGGAAGCGGACGCGCTTATGGCTGAGGAGCCGTAGGCGCGTCCGCTTTCATTGCTTTATGAAATTGGTGCAGTGTCAGGCTTTTTTCCCGACATAGTCTGTCGGAATGGTCCCAGTAATTTCCTTGAATACACGGGCAAAGTGCGAATAGTCGGCGAAACCGCAGTCGATGGCTACATTTTTCAGCGGTGTTCCCGGGGCTTTGTCGAGCAGCTCGCACGCATATTGGATCTTGGCATATCGGATGAATGACACCGGAGTCTGGCCGAGTATGGAGGTGATTTTACGGTGCATCTGTCGTGTATTTATGCCCATATTGGAGGCCAAAGATGCAACGGAGACGTCATTGCCATCGATAAGCATCTTTCGTATGGATTCGGTGGCTTGCTTGAGAAATTTATCGGAATTGGTATTTTCAGTCATGGCTTTGCTGCTGCCGGGTGTCGTTATGCGTAAAATCTGTGTTGCAAACTTGTCGCGGAGCAAGGCGCGTTGTTCGAGCAGCTTGTCTACGCGAGTGCACAATTCGTCAGCATTGAAGGGTTTGGCGAGATATGCGTCCGCTCCGGCTTCCAGTCCGCGAATTTTGTCTGCCTCGGTGATACGCGCTGTCACCATAATTATAGGTATGTGGTTGACCAGATTATCTTTGCGTATCTGTCGGCACACCTCGAGGCCGTCGATGCCGGGCATCATAACGTCCGTAATTATAATGTCGGGAACTATTTCGCGAGCCATAGCCAAGCCTTGTCGTCCGTTAGAGGCGCAGTGTATCGTGTATGTATCAACGAGTTGCGAGCATATATATTCGGCTACATCGTTATTGTCTTCGATGACCAAGACGTGCTTGCGCTCACTGTCAGATGTTTCATCGGTCGGATTAGTGATGCCGCCGATGGCTTTTGTGGGTGGTACGGGTACCGGGGTGTCGTCATTAGAGAGCGGTTTGGCTGTATTGTGTATCGGTACGGTGATGTGGAATACCGTTCCTTGGCTTTGTTTGCTGGAAACCTCGATGGTTCCGTCCACGGCATCAATAATTTGGCGTACCAAGGCCAGGCCGATGCCGGTGCCATACGTGCTGTCATCGCTGTAGAAGGGTTTGAAAATGTGTGGAAGTTTGTCCTCGGATATTCCGCTTCCGGTGTCGGCAAAAGTGATGTCAAGTGTTGTGCCCACTTTATTCATGCTGATGGTTATGGTTCCACCGTCTGGCGTGAATTTCAGAGCGTTAGACATCAGATTGGAGAACAGCTTGTTTACATAATCGGGTACGAAGTCCATTTCGATGCCTTGAACCGGGGTGTTCAACTTGATGGTGATATTTCGGCCGGCTGCGTACTCGCGGTTACATTCGACAAGCATTGACACTTGAGCGACAATATTTCCATGACGCCAATCGGGATCGCCGATTTCGGACTTTATGCGCGAGATGTCAAGTAATTGCGTGATAAGCGTCAGCAGTCGGTCGCCATTGCGCTGTATTGTTTGGGCTTTGTGTCGTATCTCCGGCATACATTCGGTGTCATCGGCTATACCCTTACTGAGTCCGAGAATTACGGTGAGTGGCGTTCTGAATTCGTGGGTGATATTGGTGAAGAAACTTTCGCGCATACGACTTGCTTCGCGGAGTACGCGGTGGCTGTGTGCGCGTACGCGTGCGCTGTAATACATAAGTCCCACGACCAGCATCAGCAGTATTACGATGACTATAAGTATTCCGTAGCCGATATATTTGGCCGAACGCTCGTCGCGTAGCTCCTGTTGAGCCAGGTCTACGCGTTGTTGCTGGCGGCCGCGTTCGATGGTGATGCCGATGTTATGTATGCGGTTGCTCTTTTCCATGTCTACGACGCTGTCTTGCAGAGTTGTGGACAAGACGTGATGTTTAAGCGCTTCGCGGTATTGTCCTTCGCGACTATACATTCTATAATATAAGTCGTGTATGGAGGCCAGGTGTTCGATGGACTTGATGCTGTCGGCCGTGGCCATAGCGCGAGCCAGCAGAGATGCGGCACGCGAGTCATTGTCTTTATCTATATATATAGAAGCCAAAGCCAGCAGCGGTTCCAGGGAGTGCCATTTATCTTTTGATGCCTCCATAATGCGGTATGCCTCCGAGTATTCGTGCAGAGCCTTGTCGTACTGGCGATGCTTCTCGTATACGTTGCCGAAGTATGTGTGACACAGCGCAATACCGAGGTTGTTGTTGTCTGCGCGGTTCAGTTCCATAGACTTGCGGTAGTACTGCAATGCCTTTTCGTCGTCCCCTCGCGCATTGTATATTGCGCCCAAATTGGCGTAGTTGATGGCCTGTCCGGTATTGCTTCCGAGAGCGTGTTCGCCCGCCAAAGCCAGGCGGAAGGCGCTGTCTGCACGCTCGTAGCTGCGGATGCTGAGGTAAATGTTGCCGAGACCGTTGAGCGAAACCACGCGGTTTTTGCGCATTACGTAAGCCGTGTCTGTGGACTCTTCGCACATGCGGTATGCGTTGTAGTGGTATTCTTGGGCTACATCATATATGCCCATGCGGCGGTAGTCGGTACCTATATTATTAAGTGCTTGTATCCATTCGGTCGTATCGCCTATGGCTTTTGCCAGATTGAGGCCTTCGCTGTGAAGGCGCAGTGCCTCGTCGAAGCGGCTTTGGTTGCGCATATCCTTTCCACGCTGACGCAGTGACGCGATGGTGTCGCGCAGCGCTTCGGTCTCGGTCTTGTCGTTGCCGCTTCCGGAACAAGCGGCTAAGGGACCGAAAACTATTGCCAGGGTTAGGGTGGCAATTGTTGTGGAATTCTTAAAAAGTGTATATAGGTTCATTTTTGTGTCGTTGGTAGTCGTTGTTTGCAATATCCATTTTAAGGCGTACGATTGGGGCTGCATGGCGCGTCCATCGTTCGTTTGGATGTACAAATCTACAAATTTTTAGAAATGTCAGCAAATCAATCGGACATTATGTCCGATGGTGAAACGTGCTGAGGAATAGTGCGATAGTGCAAATAAGACAAGTATATAGGTCTAAATCGGACGTCTTTTGTCTGATTTAGACATACGCTTTTGGTTTTCGTACAGCAGGATGTCCTAAATATTCCTTAATACGGCTTGATGGTGTGCTAAATTTGCAAATAGAAAAATATGCCTTGTCCCGAAAGGGATGTACAACCCCAATGTAGCCCCAAATAGAAACCAATAAAACATTACCGGTATTCCATCTTGGTGCTTTGCCGGATAAACAGTAACCTAAAAAAAATTCCCGAGAGATGTCTGCCTCACGATTTTGTTTGAACTGCATACTTGCGCTGCCGCTGTTGGCCGTTGCACTACCTGCATCGGCGGACGGCGATGTGCAATGGCACGGAGGTACAGTGTATGATTTCGGGCGCATCTCCGAATCGGGTGGGGCGGTGGCTCATCGTTTCGTCTTCGAGAATACGGGGGCTGACACCCTTGGCATCATTAGCGCCAAGAGTCGATGCGGATGTACGACTGCGACACATACCACTCGCGCCATAGCTCCGGGTGATACGGCTTCGGTGACGGTACGCTTCAATCCGAGCGGACGTGACGGAGACTTCAAACAGCGGGTCATCGTACGATTTAGCGGCGAGACGCGGTACAATTACGTCTTTGTCAAGGGACATGTGGAGGAGTCCGTGCCGAGCAGCGGCGAACAAGCAACGAACAAGAAGGAGTGACAGCAAGCCCGTCGGTCAAAGCAAACTACTCGATCAGGCAAGTCACCTCAGTCAAAGCAAGTCACTCGGTCAAAAAGAGATTCATCCAAATTAAGCAATAAAGCCAAAATACAAGTAAAAGATAAATATTTCAAAATACTAACTAACACGTTTTTACATGAAAAAGCTATTGACACTTCTCATGTTGCTGGTGCTGACATCCTTCGGAATGTCCGCATCGCGTGACTGGAGTTACGATGCCTCGGCTTATGCCAAGCAGGCGGTAGTGTATGCTGCTGTTAAGACTGCCGGCGGAACCACGCTCGGAATGAACACCTCGCCTTCGCTGGACAATTGTCAGATAGGCGCGTTCATAGACGGCGTATGCCGCGGCATAGCCGACAAAAATGTCGACAACGACGGCAACATCATCTTCACGGTGCGTATCGGTGTGTCATCTGCGGATGCCGGCAAGGCCGTACAATTCGCTATGCAACTGGCTTACGCCGAGTACACCTTCGGAGAAACAGTCACTGTGTCGGGTGACGATGAAACTGTCGGCGGTATACCATCGGCGCCGATGACGTTGACTTACACGCCCATAGAGACAATAACATTGCCCGACCGCATAGACGTTGTCATGGGGCAGACGGTAAATCTTCGCGAGCTGATTACGGTAACTCCTGCCGGAGCAACGATGCCCGACGAACTCGAATGGGACTTCTCGAACTCGCAGGATTACTTTGACGTTGAAAATGACATACTGACCCCTAAAAAGATCAATACAGACGGTGCATATTTGGGCTTGACCGCAGGCTCGGCGAACACATCGACTAACGTCTATATCGGACAGCCGATAACGAAAATCGAGCTCAACGTCCAGATGAAAAGCACTCTTACTGTGAACATAAATGACGATAAGACTCTGAATACGTATTTGAATGACATTCTCGTCATCACTCCTTATGACGCCACCGAAAAGCCCGTATGGAAACCTTCGGACACAGAAGGCATCACCGAATCTCCTGATAAGCCAAACTACTGGATTCCGGCCAAGGTCGGTACCTACACGATGACCGCTACGGCACTCAATGGTAGCTCGGCCACAGTCAACATCATCGTACGCCAGCCCATAACCGGCTATAACATTAAGCATAAGAGTATTACCGTATTTGTCGGTACAACGCATCTCGAAGAGCTTGCTGACGAATGCTACACCTTAGAGCCTGAAAATGCAGACACCAGTAATATGTATAGTGCTGCAGAAGGTGAGGCGCTTGCGCTCCAAGGAAGTGATGGTATCGTTGCCGTCAAAGCCGGCAAGGGCAACATCAAAATAGGTCATGATGACTTGGATGGATATGCCATTGTCATCGAAGTCAATGTCATCGAGAAACCCACGGCCAATGATTTTGTCGTGGCCAAGGACCCGTTGACAATCAAACTGGCTGACTACTACCTGTATAAGTACAATATTATAGATGAATTGAAAGCTAACGTCGGCTCGACTAAGTATGCCGATGCGATAGAATCGCTTGTATGGAGCGAAAACGTAGCTGCCGGAGCGGAAGGCATCCTCGAAATTTTCAATGCAACCGATATCGTCGCTAAAGCCTATGGAAAGACAACCGTCAGTGCTACGATGAACACTTTAGTGGCCGGCTTTGACGAAAGCGGCGCTTTCGTGGCCGAAATGCCCGTACCGACAACTATTAGTTTCGGTCTCGAAATAGTAGCTGCAGTCTCCTCCATAGACCAGACGTACACCTCGATACGGGTGCTCAAAGGAGAAGATGTAACTCAATATCTGCCCTACACGTACACCTTGAAGCCCGAATCTGTCGTCGGTGGACAAGACGGTATCAGCTACAGCGTTTCGGACAACGAGAATAATGTGCTGCAAGAAAATGACGATAAAACCATAACTGCGAAAGCTGTCGGCACCGCCACGATTTATATCAGCCACAGCGATATACCCAATTCGCCCGTAGCACTTGAAGTTACGGTTGTCGAAAAGCCCGAAGTTGCCGATTTCAATATTGAGAACAATCCTCTCGTGATTGAAATGGCGCAAAGCGAACTATCCAAGCACAATATCAATAGTGAATTGGCCGCAAATATCACTTCTTCGAAATGGGGAAACTATATTAATGATAAAATTCTTCCCGTTGAAGTTCCGGCACAAGGAGCAGATGCTATTCTCAATATAGACAACACCGACCATATTGCACAGGCAAAAGCTTTCGGCACAACCCATGTGGATTGGCGTATGACAGTCGCTGCATGTGCTATTATCGACGGCAAATTCATCGCCGATAACGAAAATTACTTCTCCATCGGATACGATGTCACCATTACTCAGGGTCTCAGCTCCATCAGCATTGCTTCGATGACTATCGGCAGCACCGAGACCGGCAAGACGCTTCAGATTGTCACGGATCCGGCGGGGTTTGTGCTTGATGCAGACTATATTAAATTTGATATTCCGTACAGCGCTACACAGCAACCTTTATTGGTTCTTACCAAAGCAGAGGGTACCAACACCTGGACAGTGACACCTAACGCCATAGGCCAAGGCGAACTTGGAGTATACTACAACCAACTTTCAGCGAAGGCCAATGTGGCTGTTACGCAGAAGCTTGAGCTTACATCCGGATGGAGTTGGATTTCGTTGTTCTGTTCCACCGTGCCCGATATCGCCAAGTATATGTCCGAAGCTCAGGAAGTGCGTTCGCAGACCGAACTGGCATACAATGACCCCAAACTCGGGTTCTTCGGTTCGCTGACCGCTCTTGACAATACTACTTGCTATAAGATTTGTATCAAGGAAGGCAATACGCTGAATTATGTGGCTCAAGATGTGGACAAGTACGAAAATTCGGTCAAAGAATACACCTTCGGCGGACAATGGAATTGGATGAACAATCCTTACGCATTTGACCACAACTTCACAGAAGTAGCCGAAAAAGGTAAATTCGCTTTCCCCATAGACTCGCGTTTCATCTCCAAAGACGGCGGCTTTGCTGTCTATAACGGAAAAACCTGGGAAGGCACACTCACTACTCTGAAAGCCGGTGAGGGTTATCTGGTATACAATGCCGGTACCGCCGACGTCAATGCCGTTATGATTTCAGAGATCGAACTCGACAAGGTTTCGCGTCAAGGTATGCCGCGTCGAGTACGCTCGTATATGGCCGAACCCGTCTGGGAATATGACAGCAAGGATTTTGCTGACAATATGACCGTTATTGCACGCGTGGGCGAGACGCTCGAAGAAGGACGTTACGCCGTCGGCGCATTTGTCAACGATGAATGTCGCGGCGAAGGCGAGATGGTGGGACAACGCTTCTATATCACCGTCCATGGCAACCGTTCGGACAAGGTATCCTTCAAGATGTTTGATACCGTGACCGGAAAGTACACAGACGTCATAACCACCATACCCTTTGGCGAAATGGCCGGATCGTACTCACTGCCCGTGGTTCTGACTACGGCTCAACCCCTCGGCGTTGACGACGTATTCGGTGATAACGGTTCGATAGACATTCGCTTCGACGGTGATGCTATCGTGGTGAACGGTGTAGCCGCCGAAGCGGTGAGCGTATACAATGTCGCCGGTCAGCAAATGCCTATGACGGGACTTGCCTCCGGAACATACATTGTCAAAGTGCTTACAGCCGATGGCGTAATCACCAAGAAACTGATCAAGAAATAAATGCACAGCTAATCCTTGGCCCGTGTCCGCGTCAGGACATGGCACGGCACGGGCCAAGGCCTTTTCCCCTCTAAGGAAACAGATACAGACCCGACAATAGGTCATACAAACCGATAAAAGGTCAAATAAACAAGTATCCCATCAATATTCATCATAGATTATCCTCACCATGAGATCGGACCCTCCACGGTGCACGATACAGATGCCAAAAACGATTAAACGGTTTGCAGCGATTGCTGCTTGCACCCTTTGTGCAACAACACTTTCGGCACAAGACATATCACAGATAGGTAAGAGCGACCCTCTGATTATTACCGGCTCGGTAGGCACCAATAATACCTATTTTCATTCATCGACGGGCAACAACTATATGTCCCCGTTGAGCAATTCGGTATTTGCCAACCTCAACGTAAGCATCTACGGCATATCGATGCCATTTTCCATATACTACTCCAACGACAATTTGGACTTCCGCTATCTGCAATTCTCTTTTAATATCAGCCCGAGTTACAAGAACTTCACGGCTCATTTCGGACAGTCCACAATACCATTCAGCAACTATATACTCAATATGTCTTTCAATGGCGTAGGCCTTGAATACAAAGGGTCCAAATTTAGGTCCGCAGCCTTTTACGGCATATTGCGTAAAGCCGTCAACGACAATCCCGAAGATCCCAATCCCCGCAAGCCGCAATATCGCCGCATAGGGTGGGGCTTCAGTGCCGGCTACGGCCGTGGCGGCAACAGCATCGATGTCTACTTCCTGCGCGCATACGATTCGCCCGGAAGTATCGATGACTATTGGCGTCAATTCTATCATCCGCAGGAAAACCTCGTAGTGGGTATTAAGGGTATGGTCAGCATCAAAAACCGCGTTTCGCTGGCCGCCAATTTTGCCACAAGTGCTTTCACCGCCGATAAAGAATCGCAGAAAGTGACTTCCGGCGAGGCTACGCGTTTTGACAAGGTATTCGAGCCGCGGTATACGAGCCGCGTCCGATTTGCCGGCGATGCCACGCTCAATCTCTCACTCCCCATATTCAATGCCTCTATTTTCTATAAAATCTTACAGCCGGACTATGTATCGCTGGGTACATACTATACCTCGAACAACTACCATAGTCTCGGTGTGAACTTCAATACGACACTCTTTCGCCGATTGATGTTGTCGGCGTCCTTCTCGGGACAGGCAGACAACCTTTCAAATCAGCAACTATATACGACCAAGGGATTTGTGTACAACGCCAATGCCTCTATGCGTATAGG
>CAVEDT010000013.1:0-2670 GCA_963614475.1 Roseburia faecis | reverse complement strand
CAATGTCACGGCGATGTACAACGGATTTATGCAAACGCAGTCAGACGGCACCTCCGTGGTAGATGAAACTACGCGCGTACATCGTGTACTGCACAGCTACAGCCTGATGCCTACATATAATGTATTTACGGACAACTTTGACCATACGGTCTCGCTGTCAGGCAACTATACACAGAACAAAGACCTCAACAAATACTCCATAGGATTGACCGACGTCAATACACTTGCCATAGGTTCATCCTATAATATAAATGTCAAGCCTTGGGCAACGAACTTCGGACTCTCCTTCAGCCACCAAGGGACTAAAGGCTTCAACACGCAATATACCTCCGATGTGGCATCCCTATCCGCCGGTCGGTCATTCCTCAAAGAAAACAATCTGACCGCTTCGGCGTCCGTATCGTTGTGCTACAACGAAGTCAAGCATCAGTCCAAGAACCTGTCTATGGCCTTTGACCTGAGCGCCGGATATACGCTCAAAAAGGCGCATACATTCAGCTTTTCGGCATCGTTCAGCAAGTACGGAGATGTGAATATCACCAAGACAAGGTCATCCTTGGACGGCACCGATATACGTCTGTCGCTTAACTACCTGTACACATTTACACTGTTGCAGATAAAGAAGAAGGGAGAGAAGAAATGAAACAGAGCAAGAATGTATGGACGGCATTGAGCCGACACATTATATATATAGCAGTAGCAACTTTGGTCGTACCGAGTGCTTCCGCTTGTTTTGCAGGTACGCAAGGAATACGCCATACCGGAGTGAGTGCAATGCCCGGTGCAGTGCGCTATAAAGTCGAGGCGCCGCGATGGATAAAGCCTATGCAAGTAGGAGACTACGAAGACACGACAGTCGCAACGCTGCCGCTACAGAATCCGATGTTTCAGTGGATGCCGGCCGTAATCGGAGGTATTGCCGCTGCGGTGACATATACTTACGATATCAAGATAGTGCAAGTGATGCCCGAACAGGCTTTGGATCAGGCCATAGATCATAATCCGGTGGTCTATCAAGCCAAGGGATTGAGCGTGCCGCAGTGCTTACTGCCGATCAATATAGTGCAAAGTTTAGACCCCGAAGCGCTGTATGTAGCGCAGGTGATCACGCATGCACACTCCACAGTCACCATAGATATCGCCAACGACGGACGCGGGCCGCTGATGCCTTTCCGCGTCCATGCCGCCGATAATTCACAGACCAAGAATTAAGACCCAAATCGTAATATTTCTATGAAACTACGACGATATATAGCCGCAATGGCGTTGATGATTGCCGGGATATGCACATCTTCGGCACAGGAAGTGAATGTCACCGTGACGCCGGTGCGCAATGTGCTACCGCCGCAAGTAATGTACTACCTGTCCAATCCGGGCCAGTATTTCAACATTACCATACAAAACACGACAGGCGAGACACAGTTGCTGTACTTCGGCCTCGAATTGCGTCAAATCACTCCGTCCCCGGATATCGAAATCCTTGTTCCGGGCAAGACTATGCCCAAGCAGGCCATCGAAGTTCCGGCCAATCAGTCTAAGGTGCTCAATGCCGTGGAGATGCGCAATATGTTCAACCATGTGCGCTACGAGGACGTGACCATGCCCTCCAATCTGTTTGACAACGCTTTCAACGGCAAATTCGGCAATCTTCCCGAAGGTACATACCAATGCAACTTGCACGCCTACAAATGGGACCCGAGGCTTACCTCGCCTGTTTTGGTAAACAATCCGGCATTGAGCGTGTGCATGTTCACCGTATGCTACGAAGCACAGGCGCCGACATGGATTATGCCGGCCTCGGTGGGCGACTACGAAGACCGCTCCATAGCCACGCTGTCAAAGCAGACCCCGCTTCTGTCGTGGATGGCGCCCGTAGTGGCCTGCGACCCTAAAATTCGGAACTACACGTATGACCTCAAGATTGTTCAGCAGTTGCCTTTACAGGCTATAGATGAAGCGATTGACCGCAATCCGACGGTATATCAGGCCAACGGCTTGCAGATGCCGCAGTGCATCTTGCCTTACAACGTGGTCAAAATGATGTCCGATCACGAGAATTATGTGGCACAAATCACGACACGTTCCAATGCAACGCAGGAAGGCAGCTTAGACTATATACATATAGTAAATGACGGCAAGAGCGACCTCAAGGTTTTCCGTATCAAGGATTATTCAGCGATGCCTTCACAACAGGCTACATACTCGCGTCCCGTCATTACCACTCCGGCAAGAGTGCCCGGCCAAACCATCACGCAATTTGACATTGCCGGCCAGACCGTCGAATGGACAACACCCACGCCCGATGTTCAGGCATCGACTCCCGTGTCTTTCTCCTACGATATCAGGATAGTCAAGCCTACCACCGAGTTTGACATCGCGTTGACTTCGGGCCTGCTGAAGGCAGCCGAGAGCATCACTCCCGTGTACGAACGCACCGGACTCAGAACCACCTCGCACACCATCCCCGGAGAGGTGCTCAAGGGTCTCAATGCGGACAAGATCTATCTGATACAGGTAGTGGCCAAGCCCGATACGATAGCCGGAGCATACAAAACGCTCAAATTTGAAGGCGACGGCCGCAGTGTACCCGGTATATTCACGACGATATCCAATATTATATATCGTCCGGTACTTGAAAGCCCCAAACCTTACACGTCCTTTGACTTTTAC
>CAVEDT010000012.1:3023-15563 GCA_963614475.1 Roseburia faecis | reverse complement strand
GCCATACCCAAGCACAATCCCATGGAGACGACCAACAGCGTCTCGCCGTTGAGGAAGCGGCGCATACGGCTCAAAGCCGAGGGCAGCACGAAGACGCCTATCAAGAACCACATTACCAGGAAGAACACCAGCTTGGCGACGGACATCAGCAGCGCCTCGCCTTCGACGGCATTATTGACGGCTATGGACGACAGTATCACCATCATCACCACCGCAAAGAGGTCTTCGACGATGAGAACGGCCAGGACCAAAGATGCAAATTTCTTTTGCCTGATGCCCAGGTCATTGAAAGCCTTGATTATGATAGTCGTGGACGACATGGACAACATTCCGCCCAGGAACAGGCAGTTGATGGTGCTGAAGCCCATGGCATAGCCGATGCAATAGCCCACGCCCATCATTCCGCAAACGATGATGAGCGCCGTGACCACAGCCGACCCTCCGGCTGTCACAAGTTTCTTGAAACTGAATTCCAGTCCGAGCGTAAATAGCAATACCACAATACCTATCTGCGCCCAGAAATCGATATTGGCCTCATTGGCCACCGACGGCAGGTAGGTGAAATGCGGGCTGGCCAAGAAGCCGGCCACGATATATCCCAGCACTACCGGCTGGCGTATCCACTTGAACACCACCGTCACTACCGCTCCCAAGAGCAGTATAAAGGCCAAATCAGTGATGAGACTCTCGATGTTCATCGTCGTGTGTATACTTGTAACTTACTGATACTTCGTTGTCTGCCTAACGGCGCGGTCGCAAATATGCGACAGTGCCATCTTTTCGGCACGCTGTTATTTAAGGTCGAACGAGCGCGAAGCCAAGCGGTAATTGTCCGCAAACAGTTCGACGGTATAACGTCCGGCACTCAGCGCCGATGTTACATCCCAATAAACGGGAATTCCGGCAATTTCCTCGCCCGTATATTCGATGACCTTGCGTGCCGTGCACGGTACGCTGGCGCCTTCGAAACTGAACGATCCGCCATTACCCAGCAGATTGCCTTCGGGCGAAATGATGCGTACGAATATGGTCTTTTCGCCGACAGGTGTCGAGTTGTTGGGCGGCAGGGTGAAAGTCACCATAAGCTGTTTGGCCTTGGAGACTTTTTTCTCGTTCTTACCTTTTTTGTTCAAAGCTCTGAGACTGACGCCCGTAACGTTGAGTTTTTCGGCAAGTGTCATACGCTCGGAGAGTACCTGATTGGCACGCGATGTCTCGGACACCTGCGTAGCCAGCTTCTCGTTGCGATCCTTGAGTCCGGCGTTCTCGGAACGCAGCTCTTCGTTTTCGCGATTCAGTCTGTCTATTTCCTCAAGATAATGCTTGAGCAACTTGCGCAGCGAATCGATTTGGCCGCGCAAGTCCTGTATTTCCTTGGACGAGCGACGACGCTGGTCCTGAAGTTTCTTTTGCAGGTCTTCGATTTGCAGACGTGCAGCCTCGTATTTTTCGGTAAGGCGGATTTTGAGCGTGTCGTTGGTGATATTGACGCGCTGCGTTTCCAATTGTCGGAAATCGTTTTCAAGATTTTCGAACTCGCTGTCAGCCAACTGTTGCTGCAAGTCGAGGTTGCGTGCCTCGGCCTCTATCTCGGCCTGTTCTTTGGCTTTTTGCTCGGCCATGTGCGAGAACACCAACCATGCGACCACGGCGATGGCGACCACCAGTACGCCTGCGGCACAATACAACAATATGCGCTTGCGGCGACGTGCGGCATCGCCGGAGTCCGGCGCAGACTGTCCCTGCGCGTTGTTTCCTGTCGGATTGCTATTGGAAATCATAGTAGTGATATAGATGCTGTTAGGTGTCTAACGACCATACGCGCAATGCGCTCGGTCTTCAAGCCGCAAAGTTACGCAAAATCTGCCAAAATCGCCCGTCACGGGCGCAAATACTTACCAATCCTCGGATGTTAAAAAAAACTGCGGACGCGACGGCATATCTCGCCGCGCGTCCACAGAATTATAATAATAAGCTCTTAAGGCTGATGACTAAGCCATTACCAGCGTCCACCGGGGCCACCGCCGCTACTGCCGCTGCCGGTGACTACCGACGAGGGCGTGACCGTGGTCACCTGCGTGCCGCCGGAGATGGTGCCGCCGACGGTGAGCTCGTAATGCGTCTCGCCCCCGGTAACGGTGCCTCCGGTGAGTATACGGTACTGAGTGCCCAAGGCGATGCCGGCGGCACTTATCAGGGCCGTGGCGCTGCGCGAGCAGTTGGAGGGATTGAGCAGGGATACAATCACGTTGCCCGAAGCATCGGCCAAGGTGATGCGCGTACCGTTGGTGTAGGAGTTATTGCTATTGATGATAATATTTTGCTTGCACACGCTTGACGTAGGCGTGGATACGCCGCCGCCCACACCGAAGAGCGTTCCACCGGTGATGGTGAACGTATTTTGGTCGCAGTCAAAGGATTCTTCGGGCTGGTTGGTACCGGCAGCAATAACTATGCCGCCGGTGATGGTGAGCGTGCCGTTGCTGTCGATGCCGTCATTGCCCGAGGCGACGCAGCGCAGTACGCCGCCGTTGATTTGGATATGCGACGAAGCGTTGATGCAGTCGTCCACGGTAGTGATGTGTATATCGCCGCCGTTGATGGTGAGAGTGCTCTTGCTTTCGAGGCCCTCGCCGCCGTCCTGCGTGGATACGATGGTCAACTTTCCGCTGTTCACGGTCAAGTCGCCGCCGGCTTTGATGACCTTCGGATTGGCGTAATCACCTTGGCTGCCGGGACCGCCGGGACCTCCACCGGGGCCGCCGCCGGGTCGTCCGCCGCCACCGCCCCATGTCGATCCGGACGAAACGGCAAATTTGGCTCCGCTTGTACGGGCGTCTATCGTGGGACCGGCAGTGCCGTCAGCACCTATGACTATGGCCTTATCGCCTTTTATGGCCTTTCCGGCAGTGCCGCTGTTGGCCAGGGTGAACGTGCCGCCGGCCAGGTATATATCATCATCCACGCTGATGCACGTAGAGCTATGGCTGTCCAGGGTGCCGGTCGTAGTCGTATAGGTCGCGCCGTTGCCGCTGCAAGTGATATTGACATCGCCGCCGTTGAAGTAGGCCTTGCCGTCGACGCTGATGCCCTTGCCGGATGCTCCGGTATGTACCACCTTGATACTTCCGGCATTGAGCGTAAATGTGGTGTCTACCTTGATGGCCGTGCAATACGAGGGATCGCCTTCGGTGACGACAACGCCACCCGAGGCCTTCACGTCGATGCTACCGCCGTTCATGGTGAAATTACGCGCCGTTTTCAGGGCCTTGCCCTGAGCGGCGGACATGGTGACGGTGATGTCGGCACCGTCGTTGACGAGGATGTCGCCGTCGGCCTTGAGGCCCTTGGTGTCATCCGTAGCCACATCGGCAACGACAACAGCCTTGCCCACCGTGAGTTCGTCCTCGCCCGCATCGATAGCATCACCGACAGTGCCGCGCACATCTATGGTGCAGTCGTCCAGCTTAATGCCGTCTGCATGTATGCCGTCCGAAGCGGCAGACGTAACCTTGACGGTCGCGCCTTTCCGGATTTTCATCGATTTGGAGGAAGCTATGGCATGTTTGGACACGCCCGAGGCCACCAGCGTCCCGGTGCCCTGAATAGTCATTTTGCCAGTAGCAAAGACGGCGGCATTTTCCTTCTCGCCGTCAGGCGTTGCGTAAGGCAGCGCATCGGTCAGGGTACTGGTCGTTCCGTCGGCCAGCACAAGGGTCAATTCCTTCTTGCCTTGGACGTTGAGCGCAGCTCCGCCGCGACTTTGCAAGGTCACTCCGTTGAGTGTCAATTTGACGGGCGCGGCAGCATATATCTTAAGGGACGAGCCTGTGCCGCTAAGTTTGAATTCGAGTTCGTCGGTGACGGTCGAATTGACAACGATACCTCCGGCCTTGTCGTCGGTGACGGTCACGCCGTCAAAAGCCTTGGGGTTGGTAATCTCGGAGGCGCCGTCAGCAGCAAAGGATATCACAATCTTCTGCGCTGCATCGTCGGCCAAGGTCAGCGTAGCTGCCTCATCTTGAGTCATTTCGGACGTCCCGGCGCCGTCAGCCAATATGACCGACACGGCACCGTTGCGAGCCGTGATACTGTCCACGCGCTCGCGTGCAACGCCGCGGTGATGTCTGCCCGTACCGTCGTGAAACCACACGTAAGGGGTCACGGCCAATGCCGCGAAAGCCGTCAGCGACAGCGCTGCAGCCAATGTAGTCTTGCGTGTCTTCATTTCTTACTTATTTTGAGGGTTTGTACTCCGGCCCTGACTATATATATGCCCGGGGTCAACGCCGTGACATCGGCCATCCCGGAGGGTGCTTCCAAGGCCTTACGGCCGCAAATATCGTAGATTGCAAGTGGTTGAGATGCTCGCACACTCGTGCCGTCATACTCGATGGCAGACGATGCCGCGTCCACGGCAACGTCGCTCACGCCGAGCAAAGTATTGAAACGGATAGACACCAATTGGTCATACCCGACATTGACGACTGCTGCGGCAGATGTCGTCATCGACACCTGCTCGGCGCCAAAAGCGATATTGTCCACCTCGGAGGCCTTGTAGACCTCATCACCCGAAGTGAGGCGCAACACCACAATGTCCGTCGCCGCAGTCTGCGCCATTGCCGCGGGCGTGCCGACGATGCCGACAACACCTAAAGCCGCAATACCGGCCACCGTCACGACGGCCCTGCGCATCTTTGAGTGAATAATGTTTGTGTAGTGCATGTTATGTGTTTTTTGGTTTGAATGAAGATGCATGATAACTTTGAATGTCAACACCCTTAATCGATGTGCAAATGTAAGCATTATTTTCCAATCAACAACATTTAACGCATCAAAAAACGCCATTTCGCGTTATTTCTTCACTTCACTGCTCGCAAATCCGCCACCTCATCTCTCCCCCGCGTCCCCAAAACGCTGACAACATGTTCCGAAGAGATTATTTGTCAAAAGCAAATAAATGTGTAACTTTGCCGTGCAGACCGCACCGCAGAAGCCCGGTCACGGGCAAAGTGGGTGGGTCGGCAGACATTTTTATAAGAAAGCGTTTATCCGCGCTGATTCTTGACGAACATGAATTCTCGCAAAATTTCATATCAAAGTCAAGGATTGAGCAACGGTAGATGCCCGTGGATATGTAATTACGTGTCATCCGGCACGACGTTTCGCGCGAAACGCGCTCGGATGCCGCAATTGCATACAAAGCGTGGCTTCTGCTCGTTGTCGTCCGGCTTTGATAGGGCAATGCGAGAAGCCTCTGTTCGTCGGCGGCAACAGATACAGACGTCCACGCTTTTTTTTGCATACTAACATCCGGGCAGGACGTTACCCTACTCACCCCAAAAAGTGGCATTATGACACTACTCATACCCCTCAAAAATGAAAAATCGGCACATGCCGAGACCTCGGTGATGCGGCCTCTCGCATCTCGCCCCATTTCCCCGTCCCTCATCCCCAACCTCCTCAAGCGCACAATCATCCGCCCGGCACTTCTGCTCCTCCTACTGCTCTTCTCCTCCTTCTCCACCCTCGCCTACGACTGCGAAGTTGACGGGATATACTACAATCTTAATACAACTGATAAAACAGCGAGTGTAACAAAAGGAAGTTATAGCGGCGGTGTGGTTATACCTGAAACCATAACATACAACGACATAACGTATTCCGTCACCTCCATCGACAACAAAGCCTTCTACGGCTGCTCCGGGCTCACTTCCGTGACCATCCCCAACTCCGTCACCTCCATCGGCAAAAATGCCTTCTACGACTGCTCCGGGCTCACTTCCGTGACCATCCCCAACTCCGTCACTTCCATCGGCAGCCAAGCCTTTTCCCGCTGCTCCGGGCTCTCTTCCGTGACCATCGGCAACTCCGTCACCTCTATCGGCTACCTCGCCTTCGAAAACTGCTCCGGGCTAACGTCCGTAACCATCCCCAACTCCGTCACCTCTATCGACGACTACGCCTTCTCCGACTGCTCCGGGCTCTCTTCCGTGACATTCAATGCCGAAAAGTGCACCGATATGAATGACCCTTTTGATGGCTGTAAAAATCTCACTTCATTGACTATTGGCGAAAAAGTCACTATAATCCCAAGCTCAGCCTTCTCCGCCGGCTCCGCCCTAACTTCCGTGACATTCAATGCCGAAAAGTGCACCGATATGAATGCTCCTTTTAGGGACTGTAGAAATATCACATCATTGACTATTGGCGATAAAGTCACTATAATTCCCAACTCCGCCTTCCACCACTGCTCCAAGCTCACATCCGTGATCATCCCCAACTCCGTCACTTCAATCGGCTACAATGCCTTCTACGGCTGCTCCGGGCTCACTTCCGTGACCATCGGCAACTCCGTCACCTCTATCGGCGAGAGCGCCTTCTCCGGCTGTTCCGGACTCTCTTCATTGACTATTGGCGAAAAAGTCACTACAATTCCAAGCTCAGCCTTCTCCGGCTGCTCCGCCCTCTCTTCATTGACATTCAATGCCGAAAATTGCACCGATTATTCTTTTAAGGACTATACAAATCTCACATCATTGACTATTGGCGAAAAAGTCACTACAATTCCAAGCTCAGCCTTCTCCGGCTGCTCCGGGCTCACTTCATTGACAATCAATGCCGAAAAGTGCACCAATTATTCTTTTAGTGACTATACAAATCTCACGTCATTGACTATTGGCGAAAAAGTCACTATTATTCCAGCCTCAGCCTTCTCCGGCTGCTCCAAGCTCACTTCCGTGGCCATCCCCAACTCCGTCACTACAATCGGCAACTCCGCCTTCAGCAACTGCTCCGGGCTCACTTCGGTGACCATCGGCAACTCCGTCACTTCTATCGGCGACCGCGCCTTCGCCGGCTGCTCCGGGCTCACCTCATTGACCATCCCCAACTCCGTCACTTCAATCGACGGCTATGCCTTTTTCCGCTGTTCCGGGCTCACTTCCGTGACCATCGGCAACTCCGTCACCTCTATCGGCGGCAACGCCTTCTACTGCTGCACCGGGCTCACTTCCGTGACCATCCCCAACTCCGTCACTTCCATCGGCGACCACGCCTTCGAAAACTGCTACGGACTCACTTCCGTAACCATCGGCAACTCCGTCACTTCAATCGGCTACCGCGCCTTCGATAGCTGCTCCAAGCTGACAAAACTGCTCTCTTTGGCCGTTGAGCCGCCTTCATGTGGCTATCAGGTATTTGGGAATATTGATAAAACAGCTTGCCGGTTGATTGTCCCGGACGAATCTATCGATAGGTACAAGGTTGCAGACCAGTGGAAGGATTTTATGTATATATCAGGGACTAGCGGCGTGGACGATGTCAGCGTGGACACGCAAGACACACTCTACGAGGTGTACAACCTGCAAGGTGTACGCGTGGCCGGCGGTATGCACGAGGCGGAAGTCACGGCTGACGCACTGCCCCACGGCGTCTACATTATTGTGTCGCCGCAAGGTCGCAAGAAACTGAAAATCTGAACTGATTCACTTATCATACTCACCTGAAAGGCACGGATGTCGGCGGCTATTGCCACCGATGTCCGCGCTTGCTCTGTGTGCTAATTTGCATTGCCATAGCACGGGGAAAAAGTAGTATCGGACGGGCTCGGTCTTACGATTAGTGTTCACCCCCTCCAACGATTTAGACGCGCTTACCGCCCATTACCGTGCCATTACATTATTAAATAAGGCTAAAACGCAGGGGGCGGATGCTGGAATGGCGGAATTTTTCGTATATTTGCACGATATTTTGCGTTGTCGATATGACGACGCACACCGATTGAAAATAAAACAGCTAATTTAAGAATAGATATGGCACAACAAGAAGATGTCTTCAAGAAGATAGTTTCGCACGCCAAAGAGTACGGTTTCGTATTCCCCTCCAGCGAAATTTACGACGGCCTTGCCGCAGTGTACGACTACGGCCAAAACGGCGTCGAACTCAAAAACAATATCAAACGTTACTGGTGGGAAGCGATGACCCTGCTGCACGAGAATATCGTGGGCTTGGATTCGGCCATTTTCATGCACCCGACCATCTGGAAAGCCTCGGGCCACGTGGACGCCTTCAATGACCCCCTGATTGACAACCGCGACTCCAAGAAACGTTATCGCGCCGACGTGCTCATCGAAGACCAGATAGCCAAATATGACGACAAGATTGACAAGGAAGTCAAGAAAGCCGCCAAGCGTTTCGGCGACAGCTTCGACGAAGCAATGTTCCGCCAGACCAATCCCCGCGTGCTCGAACACCAGGCCAAGCGCGACGCACTGCACGAGCGCTACTCCAAGGCCATGAACGCCAACGACCTGGCCGAGTTGCGCCAAATCATCATCGACGAAGAAATCGTCTGCCCCATATCCGGCACCAAGAACTGGACCGACGTGCGTCAGTTCAACCTGATGTTCCGCACCGAAATGGGCAGCACCTCCGACGGCGCTATGACCGTATACCTGCGTCCCGAGACCGCTCAGGGCATCTTTGTCAACTACCTCAACGTCCAAAAGACCGGCCGTATGCGCATCCCCTTCGGCATCGCACAGATCGGCAAGGCCTTCCGCAACGAAATTGTCGCACGTCAGTTCATCTTCCGTATGCGCGAATTCGAGCAGATGGAAATGCAATTCTTTGTTCGTCCCGGCGAAGAACTCAAGTGGTTCGAACAGTGGAAACAATGGCGTCTTGCATGGCACAAGGCTCTCGGCATGGGCGATGACAAATATCGCTTCCACGACCACGACAAGCTGGCCCACTACGCCAACGCCGCCACCGACATCGAATTCCGTATGCCCTTCGGATTCAAGGAAGTCGAAGGCATCCACTCGCGCACCAACTTCGACCTGTCGCAGCACGAGAAATTCTCCGGCAAGAAGATCCAATACTTCGACCCCGAACTCAACGAAAGCTACACACCCTACGTCATCGAGACATCCATCGGCGTCGACCGTATGTTCCTGAGCGTATTGTGCTCGTCCTACGAAGAGCAGGCACTCGAGAACGGCGAGACACGCGTAGTGCTGCACCTGCCCGAGCCTCTGGCTCCCGTCAAATGCGCCGTTATGCCTCTGGTACGCAAGGACGGACTGCCCGAAAAGGCACGCGAGATTGTCAACGACCTCAAGTTTGACTTCGCCACACACTACGACGAAAAAGACTCCATCGGCAAGCGCTACCGTCGCCAAGATGCCATAGGCACTCCCTTCTGCATCACCGTCGACCACCAGACGCTCGAAGACAACACCGTCACCCTGCGCGAGCGCGACACCATGGCTCAGACACGCGTCAACATCGCCGACCTGCACAGCCTTATCCACGACCGCGTAAGCCTCAACGGGCTGCTCCGTCGCCTCGGATAAATCAGCCACCGCATACCCCGCCGTCGCCCATAGCGCGGCACACGACAACGATACACATTATTAAATAACCAACAACTACCTACAATGGCAGATAGCTTCTCCTTCTCCGGCACCCCTGTCAAGAAATCCAACATCATCTGGGGCGTCGTCATCTTCGTCCTCCTAGTACTCGTACTGGGCGGCGGATGCACCTACAACTCCATGGTTACCAAGCAGGAAACCGTAGATCAGGCATGGAACGACGTCCAGACATCGTACCAGCGCCGTTTCGACCTCATACCCAACCTGGTGAACACCGTCAAGGGCTACGCCAAGCACGAGAGCGGCACCCTGGCCAACGTCACCGGAATGCGCACCGGCACTCTGGCGCCCGCCGTACAGCAAGCCCAAGACTCGCTGATGGCCGCTCAAGATGCCGCACAAGCCTTCGGCGGACCGCACAGCCAAGGCCCCGACATGTCCAAATACGAAGCCGCCAACCACGCTCTCGGCCTGTACGTCAATGCCGTACACGAGGCATATCCCGATCTCAAAGCCAACGAAAACTTCAAGGACCTGCAAGTGCAGCTCGAAGGCACCGAGAACCGCATCAACACCGCACGTACACGCTACAACGAGGCCGTAAAGACCTACAACGTCGCCATACGCCGTTTCCCGGCCAATATCTTTGCCGGACTCTTCGGATTTGACACGATGCAAGGCTTCCAAGCCGATGCAGGCGCCCAAAAAGCCGTAACGGTCAGCTTCGACGACTAAACATGCGACAGCAATGTCGCGACACACGCAACGCACACACAAGACACTGTCAATGAAACGCATACATTCAACCATTCTCATAGCTCTCGCTGCCGGAGCCGCCGTATTCCAGACCGCATGCAGCGACAACGACAACGAGCAGCTCTGGGATCAATACGCCGAGTGGCGCAACGCCAATATCTCATGGATAGAAGCCCAGGCCAAGCGCACCAATGCCGACGGAACGCCCTACTACACCAAGGTGGTAGCCCCGTGGGATGTCTCCGCTTACGTCCTGATGCACACCATCGACGGGCCGCATACAGACAACCTTATGCCCCTGTCCACTTCGACCACCGACGTCCGCTACCACCTTCACTTGTACGACGGAACACCCGTGGACTCGTCTACAAACGTCAAGACCTACGGCGACGGCATCTTCCGCTCGCGTCTCAACGATGACGGCATGATTGCCGGATGGAAACTTGCCGTGCAAAACATGCACGTAGGCGACAGCGTGGAAGTGCTCATACCCTACGCCCAAGCCTACGGGACTCAGAGCAACGGCGTCATCAAGCCCTACACGGCTTTGCGCTTCAACCTCCGTCTGGTAGACATTCCCTACTACGAATTACCGGACTTCGACGACTGACCCCTCGGGCCTAAGTCGAGACACGGCATACCGACACCGACCGCACAAACTCGGATACAACTCCGACGCACAATACAGCGGCAGACACACCCGGACATACGACCGGTGCGTCTGCCGCCGTTGCTTACTTATCGCGACCTACGCACCATCGTCAACCTTACCGACAAGATGCGGCCGCCGCCGTTTTCTTTTGCAGCACCGGCGTCCTTTTAGCCCGGTCACAACGCCGCCGAAGCCACCGGAAACGCGCATCGTGAGCGTGAAAATAGCTTACGTAGTCTGAAAGAACTTGAAAAGTGCAAAAAAGTTATCTACACCCCGGGGCAATTTATCAACATTAGAGGCATCCGACGTTTGTACTTGTCCGATTTTTAACTACATTTGCGGTGCCGAAACGTGGAACATCGCGTTCCACGCCGCAAACATAGGCTTTGTCGCGCTTCTGTCGCAGAGTCCGCTCCGCGGTTCGAGCGCAACCGTGATGCATAGGCATGCACGGACTCCGACGCGGCAACCACACCTAACCGTCCCGAGGCATGTCCAAGCAACATCCTCGGAACGTACACTTATTTTCCGGACATATCACTATAGTATATATATGGGTAAAATCATTGCAATAGCAAACCAAAAAGGCGGAGTGGGCAAGACCACTACGACCATCAACCTCGCCGCCAGTCTCGCTGCCGAGGGCAAAAAGGTGCTCATCATCGATGCCGACCCCCAGGCCAACGCCACCAGCGGCTACGGCATCGACCCCGCATCGATGACATCGTCCATATACGAATGCCTGGTAGACGGCTATCCGCTGGACGGTTCGCAGGTGAAAACCTGCGTCGAAGGGCTCGAACTGATAGGCAGCCGCATCGACCTGGCCGGTGCCGAATTGGAGCTCATCAACCAGCCCGAGCGCGAACGCGTGCTCTCCAAACTTCTCGAGCCCATACGCGCCAAATACGATTACATTCTCATAGACTGCTCGCCGTCATTGGGTCTGATTACGGTCAATGCGCTCACCGCAGCCGACAGCGTCATCATCCCCGTGCAGGCCGAATACTTTGCTCTCGAAGGCATCTCCAAACTACTCAATACGATACGTATCATCAAGAAGCGTCTCAATCCCGAGTTGGAAATCGAAGGCTTCCTGCTGACAATGTACGACTCGCGTCTGCGCCTGGCCAACCAAATTTACGAAGAACTGAAGACCTACTTCGCCGATATGATATTTGACACGGTAATACCGCGCAACATCAAGCTCAGCGAGGCGCCCAGCCACGGACTGCCCGTATTGTTGTACGATCCCGAGAGCCGCGGCGCGACATCTCACGTGGCCCTGGCCAAAGAAATCATCGCCAAGCACGCCGCCAAGCAGTCCTAATCACCGAACATCTATACGAAAGCACCATCATGACACAGAAACACAGCGCATTAGGCCGTGGATTAGGTTCGCTCATCACCATGGATGATGTTCCCGCACGCGGATCCTCGGCCATCAACGACATTCCACTGTCCCAAATACAGCCCAATCCCGACCAGCCTCGTACCACCTTCGACGAAGACGCCCTGGACGAACTGGCCGCCAGCATACGCGAATTGGGCATCATCCAGCCGCTATCACTGCGCAAGACCGGGCCCGACAGCTATCAGATTATCGCCGGCGAACGCCGTTTCCGCGCCGCCCAGCGCGCCGGACTCACCCATGTGCCGGCGTACATACGCACCGCCAACGAAGCCGAGCTCACCGAGATGGCTCTGATTGAGAACATCCAACGCGAAGACCTCAACGCCATCGAAATA
>CAVEDT010000012.1:0-2939 GCA_963614475.1 Roseburia faecis | reverse complement strand
AAATAGCACTGACTTTCAAAAAATTGCTGGACCAGTACAATCTGACTCAAGAAAGATTGAGCGAACGCATAGGCAAGAAACGCGCCACCATAGCCAATTTCCTGCGCCTGCTGCGTCTGCCCGCCGAAGTACAACTTGGCTTGCGCGACAAGCGAGTAGACATGGGACACGCACGCGCCCTCCTCACCATAGACAAGCCGGCACTGCAACTCAAGCTGTACAACGAGATACTGCGCAAAGGTCTATCCGTGCGCCGCGTCGAAGAACTCGCGCGTCAATACCAAGAAAGCGACTCCGCCGCCAAATCCAGCGATGAAGCACGCAAAGGCGCCTCACGCTACTCGGCCGGCGACTTCGACGTTCTGGGCAAACAGTTGTCCTCGACCTTCCACACGAAGGTCAAATTCAGCTGCAACCGCTCGGGCAAAGGTCAAATATCCTTCCCCTTTGCCAACGACGACGAGCTGGAACGCCTCATCACAATGTTCGACTCGCTAAAACCCACAGCAAATTGAGCCGACAGGCAAACATATTATTACGTCTGACAGCCGTTGCCGTCTTAGCGTTGATGGCCGTCGTCTCCGCCAAAGCCGGCAATCAAACGCCGTCCGAAGGCGACACGCTGCACATCGCAGCCATGGAAACGCCCATGACCGTCGAGAAGCCCGTGGCCCTCGGCGACAGCAGCATCCTGGGCTCGGATACCCTCAGCGTCGTCGGCGAATTTGACCCCTTCGGCGACTACGACCTATGGGAAGAGCGCGAAGTAGCCTTCAATCCCTCGCCCACACGTGCCGTATGGATGTCAGCACTATTCCCCGGACTGGGCCAAATCTACAATCGCCGGTGGTGGAAACTGCCACTCGTGGCCGGCGGATTTATGGGCTTGGGCTACGGCGTATCCTGGAACAACAAGATGCTCAAGGACTACCAGCAAGCCTATCGCGACATCATGGACAACGACCCCACCACACGGTCGTACATGAACTTCTTTCCGCCCACGACCACCGAAGACTCGCTGGACAAGCAATGGCTCACCAATCTACTCAAAAGCCGCAAAGACTTCTACCGTCGCAACCGCGACCTCTGCATCATATCTATGGTCGGAGTGTACCTGCTGGCGATGCTCGATGCCTACGTCGATGCCTCGCTGTCGCATTTTGACATCACTCCCGGTCTATCCATGGACGTACACCCGGCCGTAATACCCGATGCACGATCACGGCTCCCGGGATTCGGGCTCTGCTGGGCCATAAGTTTTTGACATACAACAGCAAGCCTACATCTCCACACATCCAAACCAACCATTAAAGCAAAAACCAATACCTCGCCAATGTCCAAACTAAAGACACGACTTATAGCCGCAGCCGTTGCCGCCATCCTCGGCACCACGGCATCCTCCGCCGCACTGACAGTACGCTCCATAGCCGCCGACACCCTCAGCGCAGACAACATCGTTGTTCCCGAAAGTTTCGAAATCGATACACACAAGATGATGCAGAACTGGTATCTGACCAACTACGCCGTACTCGACCGAAACGCCGACCGTCGCGCCAACGTCCCCACCACCGACCAGGAATATATCGACCGCCTGCAACGGATGCCTACCGTCATGGAAATGCCCTACAACAAAATTGTACGTGCTTTCATCAATATGTACGTCGAGCGCAAGAAGTCGTTGGTCGAGTCGATGCTTGGCATGAGCCTCTACTACATGCCCATCTTCGAACAGGCCCTGGACAAATACGGCATGCCCCTGGAGCTGAAATATCTGCCCGTCATCGAGTCGGCACTCAACCCCACGGCTGTATCGCGTGCAGGCGCCACCGGACTATGGCAATTCATGCTTGACACGGCCAAAGGCATGGGACTCGAAATCAATTCGCTGGTAGACCAACGTCGCGACCCCTATCTATCCTCGGACGCTGCGGCACGCTACCTCAAGCAACTATACAACAGCTACGGCGACTGGTCGCTGGCCATAGCCGCCTACAACTGCGGCCCCGGCAACGTCAATAAGGCACTGCGCCGCGCCGGTGGAGGCAAAAAAGACTTCTGGGAGATATATCCCTTCCTGCCCCGTGAAACACGCGACTACATCCCGGCATTCATCGCCGCCAATTACGCGATGACCTATTACAACCATCACAACATCTCTCCGGCACTGGCATCGCGTCCCATCGTCACCGACACCGTACACGTCAATAAACGTGTTCATTTTCAGCAGATTTCGGACGTCATGGGCATATCCATGGACGAGTTGCGCGTACTCAATCCCCAGTACCGCACCGACGTCATCCCCGGAGACATCCATCCCTACGCGCTCATTCTTCCCAACATCCAAGCCTACTGCTACATAGCCAACGAAGACTCCATCGTCAACCATAATGCCGAACTGTATGCACGTCGCGATGTCGTCGAGCCCTCTACCGGCGCCACCGTCACCTCCGGCGATGGCGGACAATATGTCGAAGAAGTCATCGTAAAATACCATAAAGTACGCCGCGGCGAAAATCTTGCGTCCATTGCACGCCGCTACGGTGTCAGCCAGCAATCCATACGACGCACCAACGGCATAGGCCGCCGCGTCCGCCGAGGTCAGACACTGCGCATCAACACCGTACAGCGCCGCTATGTACCGGCACCCGCTCAGGCCGACAGCACCGCCACCACCGACAATAAGCCGCAGGTAGCCGTGCCCGATACCAAGGCCGAGACTACCCCCGACACCCGGGACGCCGAAACGACCGAGCCGACACCTCAGACACGTCAGGTGACCGACGCAATGTCCAACGCCAAGAAGAGCGATAAGAAAAAAGACAGCGACCGCAAAGACTCGCGCAAGAAGTCCGAGAGCAAACCCGTCACCACCAAGCACAAGGTAGCTTCGGGCGAGAACCTCACCAAGATTGCCAAGCGCTACGGCATCACCGTAGACC
>CAVEDT010000011.1:0-15655 GCA_963614475.1 Roseburia faecis | reverse complement strand
TCGGGGAACCTATGCGGTTACTTGTTCTTTTCTTCGATTTTCTCGACCAGAGGATCTACGCCCCACTGCTGCTGGGAAAGGCGGCGGTAGTTGTTGTAGCGCCACTGGGCGTTGGCCTTGGCGGCAGCGAAGAGCTCGGCGGCTTCGTTGGGGTAGGCTTTGACTACGGAAGCGTAGCGAACTTCGCCCTTGAGGAAGTCTTCGAATTTGTCCCATTGGGGTTCTTTGCTGTCGAGGCTGAAGGGGTTCTGACCTTGCTCTTCGAGTGCGGGGTTGTAGCGCCACAGGTGCCAGTATCCACATTCGACGGCACGCTGTTCCTCGTTCTGGCTGTGACCCATGCCGGCTTTGATGCCGTGGTTGATACAGGGCGAGTAGGCGATGATGAGCGAAGGTCCGTCGTAGGCTTCGGCTTCGCGCAATGCCTTGAGTGTCTGTGCCTGATCGGCGCCCATGGCTATCTGTGCGCAGTATACGTATCCGTAAGTCGAAGCGATAAGTCCGAGGTCTTTCTTGCGGATGCGCTTGCCGGAGGCTGCAAACTTGGCGATGGCGCCTAAGGGCGTAGCCTTGGAGGCCTGGCCACCGGTGTTGGAGTATACCTCGGTGTCGATTACGAGGACGTTGACGTTTTTGCCCGAAGCGAGAACGTGATCCAGACCGCCGAAGCCTATGTCGTAGGCGGCGCCGTCACCGGCGATAATCCATTGCGAGCGAGAGGCGATGAAGCCTTTGAGCTCGACAATTTCGCGGCAGGTGTCGCAACCGCAAGCCTGGCACAGGGGCACAATCTTGTCGGCAACTTCGCGCGTGGAGGCGGCATCGTGGGGTGCATCGAGCCATTGCTGAGCCAGGGCCTTGATTTGGTCGGAGCACTTGGTGCATTCCTGAGTCTTGCGCATCAGGTCGGCTACGCGCATACGAATTTTCTCGGAGGCGATGTTCATACCGAGGCCGAATTCGGCGAAGTCCTCGAAGAGCGAGTTGGCCCAAGCGGGACCGTGGCCGGCGGCGTTGACGGTGTAAGGCGTCGAGGGTACCGAGCCCGAGTATATGGACGAGCAGCCGGTGGCGTTGGCTACCATTTCGTGGTCGCCGAAGAGCTGGCTGATGAGTTTGACGTACGGTGTTTCGCCGCAGCCCGAGCATGCGCCCGAGAACTCAAAGAGCGGCTGTGCAAACTGGCTGTTCTTGACTGTAGCCTTGGTGTCTACCAAGTTGGCCTTGTTGCTGACCTTTTCGACGCAGTAGTCCCATTCGGGCTGAACGGCGAGCTGGCTTTCCAGGGGTTTCATCTCCAGAGCCTTGACGCCCTTCTTGCCGGGGCATACGTCTACACAGTTGCCGCAGCCGAGGCAGTCGAGAACGTCGACGGCCTGGATGAAGCGAGTGCCGGCCATGGTCTTGCCGATGGTGGCCAGTGTGCGTTCTTCGCCGAAGGGTGCGGCTTGCATCTCGGCGGCATCGAGCACGAAGGGACGGATGGCGGCGTGGGGACATACAAAGGCGCACTTGTTACACTGGATACAGTTTTCGGGGTTCCATTCGGGGACGAAGGCGGCTACACCGCGTTTTTCGTAGCGGGCGGTGGAGTTCTGCCATGTTCCGTCGGGGATGGCCTCGAAGTCGCTGACCTTGAGCAGATCGCCGTCCTGTGCATTGATGGGGCGAACGATGTCGCGTACAAATGCGGGAGCGTTGTCCACGGCGACTTCGTCATCGGGGAGTTGAGCCCATGCGGGATCTACGGTCAGGGTGTGGTATTCGTTGCCGCGGTCTACGGCTGCATAGTTCTTGTCGACGACGTCCTGGCCCTTCTTGCCGTAGGACTTGACGATGAATTTCTTCATCTGCTCTACGGCCAGGTCTACGGGTATCACCTCGGTGATGCGGAAGAATGCGCTTTGCAGGATGGTGTTGGTGCGGTTGCCCAGACCGATTTCCTGTGCGATGCGCGTTGCATCGATATAGTATACGGTGATATTGTGCTGTGCAAAGTAGTGCTTAACCTTATTGGGCAGGTGCTTGGCCAGCTGCTCGCCTTCCCAGATGGTGTTGAGCAGGAATGTGCCGCCGTCGCGCAGACCGCGAGTGACGTCGTACATGTGCAGGTAGGCCTGAACGTGGCATGCCACGAAGTTGGGCGTATTCACCAGATATGTCGAGCGGATGGGCTTGTCGCCGAAGCGCAGGTGCGAGCAGGTGAAGCCGCCGGACTTCTTGGAGTCGTAGGCGAAGTATGCCTGGCAGTATTTATCGGTGTTGTCGCCGATGATTTTTACGGAGTTCTTGTTTGCACCTACCGTGCCGTCGGCGCCCAGGCCGTAGAACTTGGCCTCGAAGGTCGAGGGATCGCCCAGTGCCATTTCCTCAACGGGGGGCAGCGAGGTGAAGGTTACGTCGTCGACGATGCCCATGGTGAAGTGGTCCTTGGGCTGCGGCAGTGTGAGGTTCTCGTAGAGGCCGACGATTTGTGCGGGGGTGGTGTCCTTGGAGGCCAGGCCGAAGCGTCCGCCGATAATCATGGGGGCGTTTTCGCGTCCGTAGAAGGCTTCCTTGACGTCCAGCAGCAGAGGTTCGCCGTTAGCTCCGGGTTCTTTTGTGCGGTCGAGTACGGCTATGCGCTTGGTGGTGGCGGGGATGGCTGCCAGCAGGTGTTTAACCGAGAACGGGCGGAACAGGTGTACGCTTACCAAACCGACTTTCTCGCCTTTGGCGGTGAGGTAGTCGATGGCTTCTTTGGCGGCCTGTGTCACGCTACCCATGGCGATGATTACGCGGTCGGCATCCTTGGCGCCGTAGTAGCTGAACAGGTGGTATTCGCGTCCGGTGATTTTGGTGATTTCGGCCATATAGCCTTCGACGATGTCGGGTACGGCGTTGTAGTGGCGGTTGGATGCTTCGCGGTGCTGGAAGAATACGTCGCCGTTTTCGGCCATACCGCGCGATACGGGTGCTTCGGGGGTGAGGGCACGTGCACGGAAATCGGCGAGTGCCTTGCGGTCCAACAGCGGTTCGAGGTCTTCCTGCTGCATTTCTTCCACTTTCTGGATTTCGTGCGAGGTGCGGAAGCCATCAAAGAAGTTTACGAAAGGAACACTGCTCTTGATGGCGGCCAAGTGTGCCACACCGGCCAGGTCCATAACTTCCTGTACCGACCCTTCGGCCAGCATTGCAAATCCGGTCTGACGTACGGACATCACGTCCTGATGGTCGCCGAAGATGCTCAGTGCATGGCTGGCCAATGTACGTGCCGACACGTGGAATACTGTCGGAAGCAGTTCGCCTGCAATCTTGTACATGTTAGGAATCATAAGCAGCAAGCCTTGCGAGGCTGTGTATGTCGTGGTCAGCGCTCCGGCTTGCAGCGACCCGTGTACGGCGCCGGCGGCACCGCCTTCGCTCTGCATCTCCTGAACCAGTACCGTTTCGCCGAAGATGTTGCGACGGCCGGCTGCGGACCATTCGTCCACATATTCGGCCATCGTCGACGACGGCGTGATCGGGTAGATGGCAGCGACTTCCGAGAACATGTAGCTCACATGGGCAGCGGCTTGATTGCCGTCGCATGTTACGAATTTCTTTTCTCTACTCATTGTTGGTGGTTTATGTTGTTGTATTTCAGTATGTTCAATCTTGTACCTCGTGGATAATTCAGTGCAAAGGTACGACTTTTTTCGCAATTACGGTGCGCCGTTAAAATACTTTAATACTGAGGCGGCGCGCACGCGCATCCACGACCCTTAATTGCCGTGTCCCTAACGCCTTACGTTCGGCTTTATTTACGTTCTCTATCGCCGTGCTTTCGGCTCGTTTCCGATGCTGTCCGTAGAGTGTTTTGCGCCTAAAAAGTGCGACTTGTCGCACTTTTTAGGCGCAAAACGTCATATCTTGCTCACATATAATACTTTATAGATATCGAAACACAATTTGGCGCAAATTAGGGTTGTATTCAATCGGATGCCCTGCTATAATGGATTGTACTGCCTCTCTAATTGCCGGTAATGGCACTTTAAACCATTCCTTTGGCATTACTCCGTCAACTATCACCTTAAGTTGTACGCAATCAAATAGCTTATGTATCAGATTTTCAAACACTGACGATTTTACGTTGTAGACTTTCCATGTGGCAACAATCTCAACAGGTGCGCATAGATAAGTTGGCTCGTGTTCTGCTCCGGCTATGCGGCTTTCGACTGAGGTTGTTGTAAATCCGATTTTATACAAGTTAGGTATTGTCTGTATGTCCTCCCGGGTTGATAGTGACCGTAAAACATATATGATGCCGGACTCTACGTCTTTATCAGAGACTTCGAACTTGGCTTTCAAATAATCGTCGGGTAATTCGGATGTGTCTTGCACGGTCAACCCTGTCACGGCCAAGTTCTTGGTCAATGTTCTGAATAATACGTCCGATTCGAGGCCGTTTTCGTAGATTATTCGTGTGCGGCCATCGGCATTGCCATGCCCGTCTTTGGTGAGTTGTTCGCACGACAGCATATAGAACATAATGCCGTTTTCCACAAAATAACGTCCGGGGATCAAATGTGCCTGACGGAATTTGATGAGGCGGTATTTGCCGTTGGCCAGTCCCTTATGGACTTCGAGAAATCCTTTCTCGTAGCGGTCAAAATCCTCACATTTTGTGCGCTTTCCGATATAGTCCGCCTCGCGTCTTTCCTTGAGGCGTTTCTGCATATAATCCGGTAGGTCGTATATCCCGGTGTCATCCTTTGGCTCTTCGATATCAAAGACCGGGTCTGAAAGGATTACATCCAAATCATCTGTATGGCTTTCGTCTTGGGTCTCTTCTTTTTCCTCCGACTTGTCTTGCGGAGGCAGGATGTTTTCAGAGTCATACGCTCTGCAACGTTCCATCTTTTCAGGATCGGAAAGTACTCCCTGTAAGCGATTATATAGCGTTCTTTCTTCGGAAGTTCCATCGGCACATGGCTTTTTGCCATGCGTCCTCACGTAATCGACTACTTCATTGAATCCATCAATCAGTCGGTCATGTGTAGTCGGCTTCGGCCTATTCGGCTTGACGTTTGCGAAGATTGGATCTGCAAAAATTGCCTCAAGCTCTTTGTCCCAATCTCTCATGACTGTGATGCTTTTAGTTTGCGTAAAAAGTCAATGGCAACCGCCATGCGTCGGCGCAGCGGGTCCGGGTCGCTAAACGAAGGAATCACCCCGTTACATTCGTCTTTCCACTTGTAGTACAAAAGTTTAGCTTCTTCTAAGGTCATATCCTCGCGGCTTTTCTCTATCGCGGCCTGCACTGTGGCAAACACTTTGGGCGTGAGAGATTTGGACAAAATCTCGTATGCTCGTTGGAATGGATTGATAGAGTCTATAAGGTTGATTGACAATTTGTCAAGGTTTACAAGACGACCTGCGAGGTTGATGAACTTGTTGCCGGCATCATCTTGCGTAATCTTACATCCTTGTGTGGCCAAAGATAAAACCACCTGTTGGCGTAATTGTTCGATTTCCTCGTCCGTCAGGTCGTATTTGTCCTTGGGGTATTTTTCTTCGATTATTTTGGGGATGAGGGACTGAGTAATCGTTTCGGCCAGTTGGCTTTGGGCTATGGCCTGTTTGATGATATCGTGGCTGTAAAGTGTCGCTTTAAGCTCCGTCATGTCGCTTTCGACAATAGCCTTGACTTTTTCGGAAGGCTCGGCGAATCCGATGATTTCAAGCGTATGGTCGTTGACTTTTTTCGGTTTCTCACCTTTTCCTCCGCCGCCCGGTTCTCCTTCCGGTTCGGGCTTGGTGCGGTATGTCCATTTGGGCGCCATCACTTGTTCCATAAGCAATGAGACGGATATGGCTTTTATCATATCGTTTACGGCCATTGCGACATCATCACGCTTGGCATCGGGGCAGGGTATTAGGTTGATAAACTGCGCGTGTTCTTTGCCTTCGCAATCACGTGTGCAACGCCCGATGATTTGCACGACTTCGGTGAGCGAAGCTCTGATGCCTATGGTGAGGCAGCACTCGCACCACTCCCAGTCAAATCCTTCTTTGGCTGTCCCTAATGCGATTAGTATGTCGAGTGCGTCACGTGAATTCATGTCTTTGAGGTATCTCTGTAGGGCCGACCTTCTCTCCTCATTGTCTTCCACCAAGTCGGCGACTTTAAGCCGTTTGCCGTCTGCTGTCTCTACTGTATACAAAAAGTGATCTTGGTCGATGCTGACCACTTTGCCGATGCACTTGATGATGTCGTCCACCTGGTCGTGCTTGTTGGCGTATGCTGTATGCGAGTTGACATTGGGTATATGGATTATGGTTTTGCGACTTAGGTCAAGCGTCTCGGGAATGGCTGTGATATATTTGCCTTGGAAGAACTGATAGCCGATGCCGAGGCTCTTGAGATAGCGGTAACCGTTGAGTTGTTGGTAATACGTGTACGTAATTGCCGGGCTAAACTTGGCTTCGTCCTCAGGGCGCATTACGGGGACGGAGTCGCCGCGGAAGTAGCTGCCGGTCATTGCCAAAATATGCGCTGATGTATTGTTGAGCAGGCGACGTATAAGGTTGCCGAGACGATTGCCTTCGTCTGCTGACCCGTGATGAAACTCATCGATGCCGAAAAACAAGTCATTGAGTGTCGCGTCATCCACGGTCTGCATGACATTGAGCAATGTGGCATGGGTACATACCAGTGTTTTGGCTTCCGGATCGTTCAGAAATTCTTTGAACCGCTCTGCCTTGCGCGATTCTGTCACTTCGGAGTTGCATAGGTCGTATTCCGGAAGTATGATCCAATCGCAGAAGAATCCATATTTTTTAAGTTCGGTGTTGTTGAACGAGCGGCCAATGTTTTTCTGCGGCACAGCCACGATGGCCTTGCGTATGCCTTGGTGTGCAAGCTTGTCCAGAGCCACAAACATCATAGCTCGGCTTTTGCCGGATGCCGGTGGTGCCTTTACCAGTAAATGTTGTCTATGGCGTTGGGCATATACCATTGTCTGCATTTCGCGCATACCCAAAGCGTCTGTATTGCTTGAAGCGCCGGTATGTTCGTATTGAAAGTCTACCAGATTTTCCATAGTGTGTCTGATGTGTTTACTTTTTTGTTTTCTTCGCGTAGAGTTTGAATAGCAATTCGAGCCTGTCCTCGTCAGATGCGAACGGCTCCGGGCGATAGAGGCGCTCGACTGCTGCGTCAAGGCGTTGGTGTGCTTGCAGCAGGTCTTCGGGCATGGTCTCGGGGTTGTACATATCGCCCAAGGTCATGTCGAAGTGTCGATCGCGAATGTCAAGTATATCTTGTGCCAGAGCTGCCAATTCGTCCTTTTCGACCGCTCCGGGTTTTGGAAATGGAAATGTGTTGTAGCACAAGGTAGCTGAGTAACGGATGTCTGTTTTTAATCGACCACCAACCGCACGCACCCATACGTTGTGCATCCGCGATGTCAGTAGGGCAAACATCCACAACTCGGCGCCATGTAGTGCAAAGGCGGAGTCAGATATAACCGTATCCTTGTCCACAAATCCTATGGGTATGTATTGCCGACGCTCTGATGATACACGTGGAATAAGGATTGCAGACTTTGGCGTATGTGCTCGTTGGACAAACATATAAGGTCGGTCTGCATATTTTGATGTACTTTCGGCCTTGCTCTCGGAACGGTTTTTTTTGACTGCTTGAAGTCGTTGATTTATTGAAGGTATGGAATAAGCCAAAGTTACTGCTGCCGGGTTGTCGTCAATCCATAAGCAATACCGTTTAAATCCTTGTATAAAATCCTGCGAGCCCATATATGTTTTAACGAACTCTTTTGCATCGGGATATTGACGTAATAATTCATCTGCTTCATCGGGCTCCATAATTAGAAATCCTCCGTCTCTAGGCATACTCCCGAATTCGGCTTTTGGCAGTCCTTGCGGTATGGCGTCAAGTTTTTCGACAATGGCGCTCTCACCGGCAGCCAGATAGGGGGTTATGGCATTTACTACTTTGCAAGTGCCTTCGTGCTCGATGTATAGCTTGTGCGCGTCCGAGGCAAATTGTTTGTCGGCGAGTCCGATTATTGCGCAAGTGATAGCCGCATTGTTTTTTGCGTTATTGCTCCACTTGAACGATGTGCGAGCAAAGTCTATGATAATTCCGGACTCCAGGATTGGCTTCCACAGCATAGCGACCTGCTCGCCTTGCGAAATGGAATTGGTTGACACAAAAGCGGCTTTGGCTCTTGTTCCTTTGATATACTTAGTGCCAAGCCAAAACCAATTGGCGATATAGTCAAGCCCTTTTTTGTCTTTAAGTTCGGCCATAGCGGTCGCCGAGTCTGCCTTCTGGTCGGCGTCTTGCAGCTTACTTCCAAGATAGGGCGGATTGCCCATGACATAGACTTCGTCGTCCGCTATATGTGGGCATACGGTATTCCAGTCTATTCGGCAGGCGTTGCCACAGATAATATGCCCGGACGGATGCAGAGGCAGCGCATCCGGCTTTGTACCGAACATCCGGTCAAACAGCATATTCATCTGATGCTCGGCCAGCCATAGCGAAAGCACGGCTGTGTCTCGTGCGTATTCGTCAATTTCAATCCCATAGAACTGTTGTAGTGAGATTGTAGGCACCGGGATTTGTACTTGGTCTGTAATCTTGGCTAATGCGGCGTAGATGTCGATTTCTAGTTGGCGTATCCGCTTGTACGCGATGATGAGAAAGTTGCCACTGCCGCATGCCGGGTCAAAGAACTTGATATGACCAAGTCGCGCAAGCAGACGTTGCAACCGTTTGCAATCCTTTGTGGCAACGGCGCCATTAAATTCTTCGGTAAGCGAGTCCAAGAATAAAGGCTGTATAACCTTCATGATATTTGGTACGGAGGTGTAGTGCATACCCAAACCGGAACGCATTTCGGGGGTGATGACTGCCTGTATCATTGAGCCGAAAATGTCCGGATTGATGTCCGCCCAGTCATACTCACCACAGCTTATTATCAATGTCCTTGCTCTTCGGCTTAGATGTGGAATAGGCAAACGGTCTTTGAATAGCCCTCCATTGACATACGGGAATTTACGAATGACGTCGGAAAGCGAATACCGCTCTTCTTTATCATCAGTTGACATAGCAAGGAATGCTTCACCGATGAACTGTTCCAAATCACTACCATCGGCTTTTGTCCATTGTTTGATGGCGTTTGTGAAAAGGTTCTCGGAAGGGAAAAGCCCGGTATCTTCTGCAAAAAAACAAAACAATAGGCGAGACATGAAGATGTTGATGCAATGTAGTGTCTCATCATCGTTGATGTCATTGTGTCGGCGAATCTCGTCGAAAATCTTGGCCATAATCTCGGCGCTCTTGACATCGGCTTCGGCTTCGCCGACATATTCTATTTTTTCGATTCCGGCGAGGGGTTTGAAGAACTCGAAGTCACGCCACATTTTGGCAATAGTGTTTTCGTATATGTCTTTGATTTTCGGATCGTATGCCACTACAGAGATGCCGTCACTCGCTACATATAATCTCGGCGCGGCTTTGACGATCCTCTTGTCTTCTTGCATTTGCTCTATGGCCAAATGCAATGCGTCTGTACCGTCTGATTCGGCGCAAGGTCGATAAGCTATCAGCCCTTTAATAAGGATTGAATGTCCGTCCTTAGCCAAATTACCGCGACCGTCTATGACACGTGTAATTTGTCCGTCGCCATATCCGGCAAAAATTCGCAGTAATGAAAGACCGAACTGTTCGGCCGTAATGTTTGTAAGTGATTCGAGCGCGTTTTGTGCGTTAACGTGGGAAAATGATTTTTGTTTTTTTGCCATGGGATAAGAGTGGGGGCTTTGGATACAAAGGTAGTGTTTTTCGGGGCGGCGGACAAATGTTTGCGCCTAAAAAGTGCGACTTGTCGCACTTTTTAGGCGCAGGGTGGGGCGTATGGTTGATGCGGTCGGCATCACATGGGCGGACGTCCGCCGCCGCGAGGTCCTCCGGGGGGCGGTCCTCCGGGCCCCGGCCGCCGGTCATCGGCGTTGCGGTCTTTAGGTTGGTTGCCTTTGCCGAAGGTGTTGAATTTGTAGCTGAAGGTAACCATGAAGTATCGCGTGAGCGAGTTGTATCGGCTGTCATCAATGTAGTTGGCGGTGACGGTACGGCTGACGTTGTTCTTCTGGCGCAGCAGGTCGTAGGCCTTGAGGGTGATGGTGGCGTTGCGGCCGCGCAGGAATTGGTAGGCTATGGATGCGTTCCACATCCATTCGTTGCGGTCGTATCCGGCCGAGTATCCGCT
Organism: Roseburia faecis; assembly: GCA_963614475.1. Classification (GTDB taxonomy): domain Bacteria; phylum Bacteroidota; class Bacteroidia; order Bacteroidales; family Muribaculaceae; genus CAG-873. The sequence goes on along the minus strand of CAVEDT010000011.1, from coordinate 5,399 downwards.
GGTTGCATCGTAATTGAGGTCGGTGGAGAGTACCAGCCCGAAGGGTGTGTAGTATGAGCCGTAGAAGCTGAACCCGTAGGCGTGGACGTCGCGATTGCTGCCGGACTGAACGGTGTTGCGCGATGTCTGGAAGTTGTAGCGCGGACGTATTTCGAGTTCGATGTTGTCGGGGCGCCATGCCAGCGAGGGGGATACCATCACGTCAAAGGCCATGGAGGTGTTGCGCAGGCCGTTGTTGAATCCGACGTTGTGGTTCAGCCGCGTGCCTATATGGGTGTTGAAGACGAAAGCGCGGTTGCGTAGCGGCTGCGAGTACATACCCATAGCCATGGCGGACCATACGCCGTTGACGTTGTCGTAGGTGGTGGTCTGTCCGCCGGTGGTGGCGTCGTAGGTGGTCTTGGAGACTATGGAGTTTTGGGTGATGTTGGCAAAAGCCATGGCCATGATTGATCGCTGTGCCTCGGAGTTGAAGTTTTGGTAGCGCATACGGATGCTGTGCGTGAATGTGGGGTCCAGCGAGGGATTACCGACGACGATGCGCAGGGGGTCGGACTTGTCGGCCACGGGTTGGAGTTGTGTCATCGAGGGCTGCGATGAGCGTCCGCGGTAGTCGAGGTTGAAGGTGCGCTGTTTGGACAGTTTCCAGCGGTATCGCAGGTAGGGGGCGATGTTGAGTGTGTGACGGGTGGGGATGTCGCGAGCGTTGTCTATGAGGTCGTGCGAACTGGACATCTGGGGCACCAGTGACAGTCCGGCATCGATGGTCCAGACCTTGGAGACGTGCTTGAATCCGGCGCGTATGTCCTGGCTCATATAGTTGTTGCGGAAGCTGTTGCTCAGGTCGCTGTTCCATACCAGTTCGTCGCCGATGACGGGGTCTTGGTCGTATCCACCGGGCCACGATACGGGGCGGTCGTAGGTGAGGCGGTCGGCGTTGTTCCAGCGGTAGCGCATACGGTAAGCGAAGGTCAGGAAGTTGCCGTTTTTGACGTTGCCCAGGGGTTCGGTCCAGCTCAGGCGTGCCGAGATGGTTTTGCTCCAGGTGTGGTTGGAGGCGTATTGATCGTATACGTCGGTACGGTCATCGAGCAGGAAGAAGCGGTTCCACGAGTAGGTGTCTTCGTGTTCGCGTACGTTGGAGGTGTTGGCATCGAGGTGTACGCTGAACGAGCGTCCGGGGCGCGAGGCAAATTTGTGGTTGTATATCAGCGAGAGGCCGAATTCCCAGCTGCTGCCGTCGCTGGTGGCGTTGTTGCGGCTTTGGGTGACGCGCGTGAGGTCGGCATCGCCGGCGCGTGTCAGCGATGAGTCGGTACTGAAGCCGTCGCTCTTGTTGTACATCATGTGGGGACGTACTTCCAAGGTGTTGAGGCTGTCGGGATTCCATTGTATGCGGAAGTCGGCGCGGAAGTTGTGGCCACGGTCGTGTGCATACTTGCCCGAATTGACGTACGATGTCGAGTCTTCGAAGAGGTATTGACGGTCGGTGGTGCTGGAAGTGCGAGCATCTGTATTGCTGTACATTATGTCGCCGCCTACGCGGAATATTTCTTTATTGCCGACGTTGAAGTTGAGCCCCAGTGCGCGCGAAGTGGTGATGCCGTTGTCGCCTCCGAAGCGGCGAAAGCGGCCACTGGCGCCGTCCGTAAATCCGGGTTCGTTGATGTTGTTGATGCCGCCTAACAGCGTGATTTGGTTGTCGTTCCAAAATCGGTTGACGTTGAACGAGCCCATATATCGACTGTCGGTGCCGATGCCGGCTTCGGCGTTGCCGAACCATCCGTTTTTCATACCTTTTTTGACGGTGAGGTTGATGACGGTTTCTTCTTCGCCGTCGTCGACGCCGGTGATACGAGCCAGGTCACTTTTGCGGTCCACGACTTGCAGTTTGTCCACCATGCTCACGGGCAGGTTCTTGGAGGCCACCTTGGGATCGTCGCTGAAGAATTCCTTGCCGTCTACAAGTATCTTGGTGACTTCCTTGCCGTTGGATGTGATTTTGCCATCGGAGGATACCTCGACGCCGGGCAATCGCTTGAGCAGGTCCTCGACTACGGCATTAGGCTGCACCTTGTAGGTGTCGGCATTGAATTCGATGGTGTCTTCCATCACCTTGACGGGGGTGCGTATGCCGGTGACGGTGACGGCGTCCAGCGTGTAGGCCTCGTCGGAGAGGCGTATGGTGTCCACGCGTAGTGCTCGTCCGGCCATGGTGACATTGACCGTCTGACGATTGTGGCCTACGTACGAGGCTTCGAGTACATAGCGACCGTCGGCGACATCGCGCAACACATAGCGACCGTTGCCATCGGCGGCAGCGGTCTTGACGACTGTCGAGTCCTTGCCGCGCAGCAGTCGCAGCGAGGCCCCGACAAGAGCATCGCCGTCGGTGTCGGTCACGACTCCGGAGATGTTGTAGGCCAGGGTATATAGGATACCGGCCAGTAAGAACATGGACGTCATTGTCGTACGTCCGGATCGGCGTATTTTCATCTTTTACGTTTTATCGTTATCTGACCAATAGACCGAAGTCGCGGCCTAATGTTTAGTCGGAGGCTTGTCCTTTTAGCAGTTTTTAGGATTATAAAATTTATTTTTGCTGAAAAACGGTCTAATGCGTACCTTTGCGGCGTTATGATTATCTTCTGTTTTTCAGCAACGGGCAATTCGCTGGCTTTGGCGCGGCATATTGCTCAGACTCAGGGCGACAGCCGCATCGTTGGCATAGGCGAGGCGCTCAAGACGCCCTCGAAGGTATGGGAGGACGAAGCCATAGGCATAGTCACGCCCACGCACACCGGCCGCATGCCGGCACCGGTAGAGCGATTTTTCGAGACGGCGGACCTCCGTACCGATTACCTCTTTGTGGTGTACACCTGCGGGGTGACGCCGGGACTCGGTGTGAATATTGCGTGTCGCCAAGCACGTCACCGCGGGCTGCAAGTGGCCTACGCCAACAGCATCAAGATGGTGGATGACAACTTTATGCTCTACGATGTTCGCCGACAAATCGAGACCGCCGATGCCAAGGATATACCCGGACACATGGCTGCGATCGTCGCCGATATTGCCGCTCGACGTCATTATATTGCGTCGCCGTCGTTCAAGGATCGCCTCGTGGGCATCGCCATGAAGGCTCTGCCGTCTTTCAGCGGCTTCTACCGCCAATATCGGTGTGACACCGAGCGCTGCAACGGCTGCGGTATCTGCGCCCGTATCTGCCCGATGGGCGCCATTACTCGCGACCGGGACGGGCATCCGGTATGGAATCGCGGGTGCATACGCTGCACCGCGTGCTATCACAACTGTCCTCAAAGCGCTATCACTCATGCTCATATCAAAGGTGGATATTGTCAATTCCGCCACCCGGAAGTGACCCTGCGCGACCTCATTGACAACGGATGATAGCTCCGTTCCACCTGAAAAAAAACAAAACCGCCGCCGGGCATTGCTGCAGGCCGTTAGGTGACCTGCGGCCTATGTCCGGTGTCTTATATGGTTAGGCGGCCGTGTCGGCCGTGCGTTCTCAGAATTCCGAGAATGCCAGCGGCAGCAGCGATGCCACCGACGGTAGACGGTATACGCAATCGCGTCCGGCCAGCCATACCGTTACGGGATGCTTGGCCAGAACTTCGTATTCCAATAGCGACTGACGGCAGACGCCGCAGGGCGATACCGGGTCGATGACAAAATCGCCGTCTTCGGCACGCGCCGCGATGGCTATGGCCACGAAATGCGCCTCCGGATAATTGGCGTGCGCATAGAAGCAGGCCGAGCGCTCGGCACATGTGCCGGCACTGAAAGCGGCATTCTCCTGATTGGCGCCCGTGATGGTCTCGCCGTTGTCCAGCAGGATGGCGGCGCCGACACAGAAGTGGCTGTAAGGTGCATACGAACGATAGGTGGATTGGCGGGCCTTTTCCACGAGGGTGCGGACGGCGTCGTCAGGCAATTCATCGTAGCTGTAACGGACTACGGGGACAGTAATACTGATGTCTTTCATTGTGTCTGTAGAGAAGAGACGGTGGTTGTGATAGGTTTTTGGCCGTGGCCGAGACAATGATTGCGGCGTACGGGATGCGGCCTCACCGAGGCCGACTGCACGCCGCCGCGCCTTGCCAAGGCGAAACGGGCTGCAAATGTACGCATTTTTCGCCAAAGCCCGGCATTTGGGCACCTAAAAATTGTATACTTTCACATAATAGGCGTGCGCGTGCGCTCCGACCGTACATCTTATTTCATTTTTATCCGAGTCCATTCCTCTCTTACAATTGCCAAAAACCGCGGCATCCCGATAAACACGAGCGATACCGGAGCGTAAGCCATCCCGAGCAAATCGACAAGCCCCAGACGGCTGTGCGCGTTGTCTACCGCATCGTTAAATATCCGTACGTTTCCGCCGTTATCTAATTGAGTTAGACCATATTCGAGATATTCCGAAATGTCGGTCTGCTTCGATATCCATAAATAGAAAAATGCAGCGGACACGACAATGTAAATCGCTAATACGCCCCAACTGCGCTTGAGCGAGATGTACGTCGCGACAGACAGCATCGAAACGGCATAAATCCACCATAGACTCCAAGGTATTATGTTATGCCATATCCCAAATATTTCGTTGGCATTGCATCCGAAAGGAGAGATGCCGTCATTGTCCAAAAAGTAGAAGTCGATGGTCAGCGACCACACGTTTATAGCTGCAAGAAAGGATGCCGCCATAACCAATAGACACCATATTGCCGCTATCCACGCCACCAGGCAAGATAACCGGGGTGTATTATTTATCAATTTCGGTTTCATAAAAAGGAGGTTGCCCTGTTTCGCCCATAAGAAGACGAATGAGCCAATTGGATTTTGATGCTTTTAATGCGTTCTGCATTTTTGTCAGTAGTTGGGCGGGGGATATAGAAACTATAGATGACACATCGATACCGACTGCTTGAATCGCATTCAATGTGGTCGTTACGCAGTTGTTGTTCACTACATTATATTTGTCTATTACAATCCCTTCACCGATATTTTTTACGTCACGTTTGTTTGACGGATCAGCGGATTTTTCTTGTAGTATATCGTCAAAATAAGCGTTTATCTCTGCGTCCTTATCTTGCTCGAAAGCAAAAGCAGTTAGGCCAAATCGTTTGTCTTCATCATTGATGAATCTTTGTGCATCATTGCCTTTTAATCTTATAAGGATGCCTTCGCCGGCCGTAGAACCAACCGAAGGAATATTTTTCCAGGTATCGCCATATCTGCCATATGTGTAGACTGTTAAGGATGCTCCTTCACCTGTTGACAGAAAAACGTGTCCCCAACTATTCGTTTCAATGTACACTATCGGACGTTCTCCTGTGGGGTCGGTGAAGCGGAGGGGATTGGCGGCGCAGTGGGTGTATGGG
>CAVEDT010000010.1:2053-15745 GCA_963614475.1 Roseburia faecis | reverse complement strand
AGGTTGTACACACCGTTGCGATAAAGGCCAAACAGTTAGTCGTTACCACATTGACTAACTTGATGACTGGACTTCGCCTGGCATACTATGCGATGACTCTGCAAGTCGGCAAGCTCACGACAGCGTGGAAGGCGCTGGACAAGGCAACCAAAGCCAATGTCTTCGGCGCGATTGCAAGCGCGGCTATTATGCTTTATGGTGTAATAAAGAATCTAATATCAGGCACTGATGAGTATACTCAAAAGATGGATAAAGCTATGGCGTCCGCCAATGGCCTTTCTGCTGAGTCAATTAAAGAAGAAAAGGAACTCTCCAAACTATTCTCTACACTTAAAGGCACTACCCAAGGGACAGATGCCTACGAAAAAGCCAAGTCCGCAATCATATCGCAGTACGGCCAATACCTGCAAGGTCTCATCAACGAAAAAGGCGAAATCATTGACCTCGAAGCAGCATACAAGCGACTGACCACAGCGATACGTGCAAACGCAAAGGCAAAAGGCATCGCCACCGCACGCGAGAACATTGAGACCTCCTACAACGAAGAAGTATCAAAAGATCTTGATGCCCTCAGAAAATCACTGAAAGAGGCCGGAGCGACCAAAGCTCAGATCGAGAAGGTAATGACTGAGGTACAAGGCCAAATAACAACAAATCGGCCTATCGGGAAGGAGGTGCAAGACATACTTAATCGTTTATACGAAAAAGCCGAAGTATCATCATCCGGTATCGCCAAAACATTATTGGCTATAAGCCCGGCGGCAGGCCTTGCTGCCGCATACAATATCAACAATACACTTACAAACGAAAGTCCTCTTGGCATATTCAATCGAATAACCCAGAGGCAAGGAGATTATTTGTCGCGAATGGTATCCCTCGATCAAATGGAAGGAATTGCTCGTCCGGCAAAAAATGCGTCAGACGAGGATCTCGCGACAGTAATCAAGATGCTCGAAGACGCATTAAAGAGCGGCGAATATATGAGTACTGTCGCCGTTATAGCTCCGAATGGGTCAACGACTCTTGACATCAAAAGCCAAGCCGAAATCAAAGACCTGCTTGACCTCTACCGTATTGAGCAAGGTAATCGATTGCCATCGAGCAATGGTACGCAGAATCCACCACCACCGACGGTCGAACCGCCACGAACCGAGACACCCATCGGTGGTGCAACAAGAATAAACAAGGAAGACGCCCAACGCGAACGCCAAAAGCAGATGCAGGCCGAAATAGATGCGGTCAAGGCGCAGAATGACACGATAGCATTGGCTAACCTGACCGCCTATGCGACCGGACAAAAGGACTTCGAACAATACTTATACACCAAAAGAAACCTGGAGGAACAGGCTCGTGAAGCTCAAATCAAGATATACGAGGAATGGGGCGAGACCGATAATGATAAGTATCGCGATCTGCTTAAAAAGCGTGCTGAGGCTGACCTCGATGCAATCGCGTCTCAAAAGAAACAGATGGCATCACTGATAGACAGCGAACATTCCGAGCGGACAGACGCAATCACAATGCGGTATTACGACCCGACAGCCACTGAATTTGACAACAAGGTCGCCCTCAACCAAGCACTACTCGAAGAAGACATCCGCTACCTACGGCAAAAGCAACTGCTATACGAACAAAACTCCGAAGAATATGCTGCCATAGAAAAGCAGATACAGACACGAGTCAACCAAGACAAGCTCGACAAACAGAAGGAACTTGCAGACGCGTACAAGCAAATCGCAAGTAAGTATCTCGAGACATCCGCAGAAGCGGCAAAGCAAGCCGAGCTTAAGATGCTTGATAAGCTACTCGAGGCAGGCATAATTACCGAAGAGCAATTTGAAAAAATTAAGAAGGCCATTGAAGCGACAGCGAATGCAGCACAATCGGCCGGAAAAGGATCAAGCAATATCCCATCAGAATTCGGTCAGAATCTGACAGCACTATATCAGGCGATTAAAGACATTGCAGATGGGGCAGAGGACCTGCCGGCAAAAATTGCGGCAGCAGTATCTGCGTCAGTGGCAATAATGTCGGCGATGATGCAGCAAACGTCAGCCTATTACGATGCCGAACGGGACCTTGAATTGGCAAAAGTCGAAAAACGCTATGACACAGAAATCAAAGCCGCCGGCAAGAATGAGCGAAAAAAGAAAAAACTTGAAGAGCAGAAGGAGCGTGAGACAGCGAAAATCAAAAACAAGTATAACAAGCGTGCACAATCGATGGAAATAGCACAAGCTGTAGCATCTACAGCGATGGCAGCCATCAACGCATACGCCTCAGCATCCAAAGTCAACTGGATCCTCGGCCCGATTGCCGCAGCGATGGCGGTGGCGGCCGGCGCAATCCAAATTGCCACCATCCAAAAACAACACCAGGCACAAGCCGCAGGATATTACTCCGGCGGTTTCACCACACGATCTTCGGACAATAGACGCGAGGTCGGCATTGTCCATGCCAACGAATTTGTTGCTAACCACCAAGCGGTGGCCAACCCTGCCATCGCGCCGGTGCTGCGACTCATCGACCAGGCACAGAAGTCCAACACCATTGGGTCGCTGACTGCCGCCGATGTGAGCAATGCCATAGGAGCCAATCGCGCGGTGAACACGAGAGGGAATGCCGTATCAACAAACGCCTCAGCCACAATTAACGATAGCGCAGCAATAATAGCGGACATTTCGGCACGCACATCCAAAGCGCTGGATAGGCTGTCTGACAATATCGAACAAGGCATCCTTGCCGAGGTTGTCATGGACGGAGAGCGTGGGCTCGCACACAAGCTCAACCATTACAATAAACTCAACCAAAACGTACGCCGATGACTATCATATATCTTGACGGACAACCGGTCTTAGTGTCAACAAAGTCTCTAAAACTGACTGCCGAGAACCCGTTCTTTACCAAGGCATCATCCTATACTTATGATGTAGAGCTTCCACTTGCCGGGGACAATCGCAAAATATTCGGGCGCATTCAGCGGCTTGATGTCGCAAAAAATGCACGAACATTCGATGCAAAATTGGTCATTGATGCCGAAACGTACCTGGCTGGGAAAGCGCATATCACATCCATCACAGATTCTGTTGTAAAGATTCAATTATTAGGCGATAATGCCGCCTACAACTATGGGAATAAGATGGATGAAACATACATCGATGAATTGGATCTGGGCGATTGGTATCGGACTTCATGGCCAGACGGATCTTACTATGATGCGCGGACTAAGACCTGGAAATATTACTCCGACAAAGAAGACCTTTCTAACGAGACATCTGACCTTGTCGCTTGGCGCGCACAATACGCTGGGCCGCCAAGCGCCGATCACTCTGAAACACGCCTTATTCGGTATATGCAAACCTCGTTAGAAAATAAATGGATAGCTATGCCGATACTCAACACATCTGCAGATATGGTCTGCAACGGCATCTCATACCAATGCAAGTACCAACAGTCGGGATATGATATGCGCTATCGCGGCTATGTCGGCGAACAGCCGTCACGACGAGATCTCGAAGGCACAGCTGTCGTATCCTTCGCCATACAACCATTCGTTTGGCTTATTGCAAAAAAAGTAGCGGCGGCCACGGGGTTTACTCTCGCGGATGACGACAACGCACTATGGACAGACACATTCCTCCGCCGGATTTTTATCTGCAACGCCAACAACCACCTTGTTTGTGCAAAATGCCTGCCACATTGGTCGGTCAACGACTGGTGGACTCAGCTCGAAAACTCCTTCGGAGTCGTCCTTGGCGTTGATTATGAACACAAGAAAATCACACTGCATAAACGTTGTGACCATTATCGTGTCGACACATCTACCCTGCCAATCAATGATGTCGTTGACGAATATACCGTAGACGTCGCCGATGAGACCCAGTCGGACATTTCGACCAATAGTGTCGGTTTCGCCGACCATGATGCAGCAGCCGAAGACATACTTGACGATGAGATTATCGACCAGGCAAAGATCGATAAGAGTTTTGCTAACCTCGCCGCACTACACACATGGGCAAAAGAGCAAGGCGCCGAAGCGATGGCTGACCATAAAGATACAATATGGTGGTGCTCGGATGGACGTCACTACATATATACTGACGCAAACGGAATTGTCGAGATAAATATGTTCCGTCCGCGAAAACCGGAAAACGAAGAAGACATTGACATTGAATTGAAATTCGTGCCGGCCGCCTATACACGCGATGTTGACTGCGAAATTTACTCGGCTCCGATAACCGGAACCGGAATGGATGCTCGACCATCAGTCATCGCAACATTCCCGGTCGAGACCATTGCTGCACCTAATATAGCCATACTCGATTGGTATAAGCAGCATGATTATACCGCACTGGACATCGGCGCGGTAATCACCGGTGACGAAGAAACACTATCAGAACAGGATGGCATACCGGATGTGATCTATATTGCGATTAAGCCGGACAGCAGCAAATCCAGCGTGGACATTACGGTTGATACGACAACGGCATCGGGAGAAAAAATCACTGGGACTTTTGCATATCCTCGACCATATCTGCGTGAGCGGGCAAGCGCAGCTTTGGATGGAGACCCAACATTGAGCGACACTCCATACTCACTATCACTGATACCCATTGCAGGGCAAATCAACCTTGCAAGCCAAACGCTATCTCAAGGAGTATATATCGATACAACAACGAGGTATTGCGTCAAGTTCTTAGCCAAGCATCTGCCGGATATCGGCTGTATTTACATAATTCGCGGTCGAAAATATGTCGTGGAAAAATTCGAGACAGACATTACTTCAGACGGGATGTCACAACTCATAACCGGGTATTTTTACCCGATTGAGCTTCTCGAAGAATCATAGGTTACCCTTAAAATGGAGTGTCTCATTATGCACCGGTTTATCTCGACCTTGAAGATACCGATTAGTTGTCGATATATCCGTATGACGAGCCTGATCACGTGCAATGACGATGCCTTCGGCATTGGCGAGGTCGCGAATGCCGCTGTCCTTGAGTGAATAGAACTGGTATTCGTCGCCCCACCGCAGTGCTCTGCGAAGTTTTTGCCACTCTCTACGAAAAATCTCGCTGCTTGCCTTTAGTTGGCTTGGGTGCATATTGCGGCCAAAGATGTAATATGTGCCAGGCTTGGAAAACAAATCGACATCCAACATAAGGCGAATAATGTCATCGTTGATGCCAACCTTGCCATCTCGTTTATTCTTGCTGTACTCTGCCGCAACAAAGACGCTCTGCTCTTGGAGTGAGATGTCGTTGATGCGCAAGTTGACCAACTCGGTCGGTCGAATCATTGTATAATACTCCATCATACAAGCGAGAAGATACACTTTGTCGCGAGGTTCGAGATAAGCACGCAAACGATGTAGCATATCTGCAGTCAGCGGCTGTCGCTTCTTCTTTTGTTCGGGTACTTTTTTGATGGCAGTAGCCGGATTTTGATTTATATATTGTCTTTCGATGAAAAATGCCGCAATAGATGACAGCCAGCCGCGATAATTGTTGCGCGTGCGACCGCTAACTTCGCGGTCAAGATAGAGCCAATCCAAGAAGTCTGTCATAAATGCAGTATCAAACTGGTATACATACTTCGGTGGAATGACCATTGAGGATATATATTGGCGAAGGACATTGACACGTGAATGATAGCTATGTCTGGTTTTATCCTTAGGCAACTTGTCAAGATGCCTGTCGTATTTATCGAGTGCTTCGTCCAAAAGCGTGTAGCATCTATTATCCGATGCATTGACCCATGGTGACCAACCGCTACGCAAAAGCTTTAGCAAGCTCTCAATGATTTCAGTCGCCCGACGCTTGCGCTCGGAAACCTTGCCAATGCGATCAAGCATATATTTCTTCCTCCGCATCGAATCCGTCGCCGGATCAAATGCGTAGAAATCCACATACCAATTTTTGCCGATGTGTAACTTTGGGTAAGTGAAGCCGAGAACCTCGGCTTGAGGAGTGAAATTCTTCCGTGCAGGGCACATTTTTTTTACATTTTTTCGCCGTCGGAAAAAATGTTGCATGATACACTTATGTCCTTAACTCAGTCCGACTATCGTCCGACTATTTTCAACGAAGGCCGCGTAATTCATTGATTTACGTGGCCTTCGTGAAAAATAAGCGGAGAGAGAGGGATTCGAACCCCCGGAGGTGTGACCCTCAACGGTTTTCAAGACCGCCGCAATCGACCACTCTGCCATCTCTCCGTGTGGTCTTCCGCCTCAATGGCGGAATTGCGTGTGCAAAGTTAGCGCTTTTTTCGCAATTTCCGGCTATCGGGCGCACTTTTTTCGCGCAGCTTTTACGACGGCAAGGCGTTACGGCTCTCCGGTCACTGCATTTCCCGTAATCCGTGCCGACTTGGCGTGCCGTCAAAAGGCGCTACGCGTCGTAGACGGTGGGATCTGCGACACCGGCGTCCCGGAAGGCTTCGCGACGCTCGCGGCAGGTACCGCAGGTACCGCAATGGTGCTCGCCGCCGCGATAGCAGCTGTAGGTGTGGCTGTAGTCTACACCTATGGCGGCGCCGCGCTCGGCTATCTGTCCCTTGGTGAGGTGCGTATAGGGCGTCAGCAGTGTGATGCCGTCGTAGGTGCCGGCGGCGATGGCTCGCGACATATTCTCGACAAATGCGGGACGGCAGTCGGGATAAATGGCGTGGTCGCCGCTGTGGTTGGCCAGCATGACGTGCGCCAGGTGGTGCGTCTCGGCAAGGCCGGCGGCCACCGAGAGCATAATGCCGTTGCGGAAGGGTACGACGGTGCTACGCATATTTTCGTCGTCGTAATTGCCATCGGGGATGGCATCGGCGCCCGAAAGCAGTGAGCTGGCAAAGTGTTCGCCAATGAACTTCAAAGGTATGACCAACAACGGTATATCGAGCTTGGCGCACTGAAAGCGGGCACATTCAATCTCGCGTGCGTTGTGGTTGCTGCCGTAGTCAAAGGTCACGGCCATGGCGATGCGCGGGGCGTACTCGCACAGCATGGTGACGGAGTCCATGCCGCCGCTCACCACCATCAAAGTGTCTTTCTTCATAGTCTGCAATATCGATTACGGAATTTACATATTGTTGCGGAAGGAGGCCATCAGGCGTGCCTGAGCCATGTCCTTGTGGTCTTCGTCGCCGTAGTTGGCGAAGGGGATGATGGAGATGCCGCCGCGCGGCGCAAAAAGTCCCGTGACCTCGATATACTTGGGATCCATCAAGCGGCACAGGTCCTTCATGATGATATTGACGCAATCTTCGTGAAAATCGCCGTGATTGCGGAAAGAGAACAGATACAGCTTCAGGCTCTTGCTCTCGACCATCTTGGTACGCGGAATGTACGAGATGATGATTTTGCCGAAATCGGGTTGCCCGGTCTTGGGGCACAGCGCCGTGAATTCGGGGCAGGTGAAGGTCACGAGATATTCGTTGTCGGGATGCTTATTGTCAAAAGTTTCAAGCATCTCGGGACAGTAATCGGTGGGATATTTGACGCCGGTGTTTCCCAGCAGGGTCACTCCCGGCATTTCTTGCGGTGTACGGCTCATAGTGTTTTTTGTCTGTGAATTCAGTTTTCTTTTGATTAGCGTCCATGAGGACGTTAGGGGCCTTAAGAACCTTAGAGACTTAAAGGGCCTTAGGGACATTAAAACCTTGCAAAGGTAGCAATTTTGCGCGACATGGCGATTGCGGCCTGCAGCGGCAGCCGTCGCGACGTCAGAACGACTGCATGTCTACCAGGCGCTTATAGTACCCGTCAAGAGCCAAAAGCCGGTCGTGAGTGCCGCGCTCGACTATACGGCCTTCGTGCATGACGCATATCATATCGGCATTGCGGATGGTGGACAAGCGATGCGCAATCACCAGGGTGGTACGGTCCTGCATCAGGCGCTCGAGTGCCTGCTGAACCAATTGCTCGCTCTCGCTGTCGAGGGCGCTGGTGGCCTCGTCCAGTATCAGCACCGGCGGATTCTTGAGTATGGCTCGCGCTATGGACACGCGCTGGCGCTGACCTCCGCTGAGGCGGCAGCCGCGGTCGCCGATATTGGTCTGATAGCCCTCGGGGCTTTCGACGATAAATTCGTGCGCATTGGCGATACGGGCGGCCTGCTCCACCTGCTCCTGAGTGGCGCCGGCAGGTGCTCCGAAAGTGATATTATTGAAGAACGTATCGTTGAACAATATCGCCTCCTGATTGACATTACCCATCAGCGCGCGCAGGTCGTGTACGCGTACATCGCGTATATCGATGCCGTCGACGGTGATGCAGCCGCTGTCCACGTCATAGAAGCGTGGCAGCAGGTCGGCCAGCGTCGATTTGCCGCTGCCGCTCTGACCCACCAGAGCCACGGTAGCACCCGCCGGGATGTCCAGGCTCACGTCATCTATCACCTTATGGTCGCCGTAGCTGAAAGACACGTGCTTATAGCTGATGGCGCCGCCATGAGGAGGCAAAGTCTTGGGATGCTCCGGGTCGGCGATGGGATTGACCGCCCCGAGAATTTTGTCGACACGCTGCATCGACGCCAAGCCCTTCTGCACCGAGTAGGCAGCCTTGCTCAAGTCCTTGGCCGGATTGATGATACTATAGAATATCACCATGTAATATATAAACTGCGGGGCATCGATGCCGGCGCTACCGCCCAAGATAAGCGTACCGCCAAACCACAGCACTATCGCAATGGCCGCCGTGCCCAGAAACTCGCTCATAGGATGCGCCAGCGACTGGCGACGCGCGATACGGTTGGACAGCCGGTAAAACTCCTGATTCTCACGATGAAAGCGTGCACGCACCTTATCCTCGGCATTGAAAGCCTTGATGATGCGCAGTCCACCCAAGGTTTCCTCGATATTGGACATCAGCACGCCCCATTGGTTTTGACCCTCAAGCGATTGACGTTTAAGGCGTTTGCCCACACGGCCCATGACCATTCCGGCCAAAGGCAGCAGCACAAACACAAACACCGTCAACTGCCACGACACGGCCACCATCATGGCCAGGCACACGACAATCATCACCGGATTCTTGAACATCATATCCAGCGACGCCATCACCGAATTCTCGATTTCGGCCACATCGCCGCTCATACGAGCCATCACATCGCCCTTACGCTCGCCCGTAAAGAACCCTATGGGCAGACGCGTGATTTTATCGTAAACCTCGTTGCGAATATCGCGTACAATGCCGCTGCGCAGCGGAATGATGTAATACAGACTGAGATACGTAGCCCCGGTCTTCAGAGCCGTCATCACCACCAGCGCCACGGCCAGCAGCGCCAACGTCACCGACGGCCCGTACAAAGCCACAGCCTCCTGAGTGTAATAATAGAAATTGTTGACTACCACCTCCTTGAACGAGCCGTCAGCCATCGTCATGTACACATAATGCGCAGCATTGATTTTGAACAGCATCTCCAAAATCGGGATAATCAGCGCAAACGAAAACAGCGTCAGCAGCGCCGCCAGCACATTGAACAAGATATTCAGTGCCAGATACTTCTTATACGGGGGAACAAAACGGCGCAACAGCGCAAAAAAATCTCTCATATCAGTATAGCAGCCCAACACTGCCGGGCAACGCTCGGCCGCGTGAAGCAATTATGGATTTGGTTTCAGTCTGCAAAGTTACGCATTATTCGCGACATACCGCCCCATCCCGTCCGGCCCGACCCCGGCCGATCATTCGGCAACTCGATTCAACCGGCCGATACATAAACGCTAAATCGCAATTTACCGCTGACGGCCTGACCGACACCTGACCGTTCATCAACAACGGCAACAACTCGTCACGCTGCGCAGTTAAATTGTCTATCTCAGTACCTATATTCATTTGAATATCAAATATGAGAGAACAAATTGCCTCAAACTTTTTCAAAACCTCCATTTGCGGTTTGATTGTCGGGAGATTATGCAAATCCTCTTTGGTTATTGAGCCGAAAGTGGTGCCGGAATCATTCCGTCGTTCGAAAGCCATTCTCAAACCATCCATTACGTAGTAGAGATATGTTTGAGAACCGATTTTTGAAGATAAAGCCGATAAACCACGCCCAATGCAACAATGGTTATTAGCGATATTGAGTGCGCCGACAGGAGCGCGGACACTCATTAAAATATCGCCTTTATCTGCAAATCGAGTTGGAGCTGTTGTGTATTGCCGAACCGATGGAAATCTATCTCCAAAATCAGTACTTCCTTGATAAAACAATACCCCCACGCCTACTTCATTATACGATGTTCCCTCTGGAGATTGCCCCATTGTTATGTTGGCTATATCCGATAATTTACATTCAGCCCACTCAATGGGAATTTCACGTTTTAATTTCTCATTCCACAACATAGTCCCTCCGCTCGACTTATAGGGTCTGCCGTTCTCATCGGGGAAGTCGAACTGGACGAACCAGTAGTCGTAGAGCTGGCGGGCCATCGCCTCTAAATTGCGATTTATCTCACGATTGAGCGCAATTTTTCGGTCGATATCGAATAGAAGTTTACCAAATCTTGCCTGTGTTTCAAGATTTGGGATCCATACCGTACAGTCTTTTATTTTGTCAGGTGAAGTATGTCTGATTTTTGTTTGTTGTGCTCCTGCACTCAGTTGTTGCTTAATCAGATTGGAAGAAATCAGATAAAAAGCAAAGCGTCTATCTAACAATTCTTCGTTGCACGTGATTTTTGCTATATCTTGGCTCTGAATATATTTTCCGCTTTCCGGTATTAGTGCCGTAGAACCGAGCAAGCCAATCGCTTGCTCGGTAAGAGGTGTGATTATATCTCCTTTTTCGAGCAAGAATTCATGATTGAAATCACCTACGTAAAAAATGTTATCTTTTGACGTATTTCTCTTAAAACAATTATTTTGATAATCAAAATTGCCACAAGTAAGGCGAATATATTCTCCTTCAGTAGCATAAAAAAAGCCACTAAGACTTGCCCCACGAGTCACCTCAATCAACTCCCCAAGTTTATATTTAGCTAACGACATCAAATCTTTATTATGATTTTATATTGTGTTTTGTTTTACCTCGGAATTAAAACTTTTATATTTTCGCTTCATTACACAGTATATAAGAAAATTATAGCCTTTGAATGTGAGCTTCATTTGGGTATTCTTAAACATTCCGATAAATATGCGGATGCCTTGATCAATTGTAGAGGCCCATTCCCTGTGTTTTTTAATCGACTTCTTAACATTTTCATCAGCAGCAAAGGATTGAATCTCAACTATTTGTTTTTCACTCCAAAACCTCATGACATCTAAAAACGCCAAATAATATCGTTTAAAAGCGCATACCTTATTTTTCGCAAAAGTATCTTCTACAGCTTTAGACAAATAGAATAATATAGAGATAATCGTATTATTGAACGTTAGAAAATAATTAGAATATGCTACACTTATTTTTGCAAAACTTGATTGTCTTAAATGAGTTAGTACAATATTTCTATTAGACCTATTATTAACAAACTTTTCAAAATATGCAGATTCCGCAGTATCAAAATTGAGGAATCCTTCTATTTCTGGCTTACCTTCTTGCCCAGTTGAAATAAGGAAGAAATGCTTCTTTTGTAATTTTAGAGAATACCAATGCTTCCTTACATCGATATAGTTCTGAGCAAAAACAGTCCCTATTCTTTTTATATAGTCATATTTAATTACAATATCTGCAATCCTAAATATATCACTGGTTCTTAATTCTTTATTCGGCAAAGAGAGTAGTCTATGCAACTCGAATAGCTCTGGATTACTATCTTCTCCATTTTCTTTCAACTTTAAATCGTAAAGTAAGTCCGAGATTTCGACAAGAGTTGCCCAATTATGATTGGCAATACTCCTAATTTGAATCTCTATTCGTTTGTTTTCTCCTTTAACAACAACATTAAGATGGATTGATTTATAACCGCTTGGTTTTGGAGAAGAAATATAGTCATTCACCTTCCCTTTTATCTCAAATGGGAGTTTACTTATTCTTTTAATTATATTATTATATAGTTTATAAACATCTTCTTCTGTTGCAAGAATACATCGACACCCAGCAATATCCTCAGCTCTATTGACTTGCATTTCTGGGAATCTTCTTAACTTGCTAATTATAGACTCAATGCGTTTGATGCGATATGTACACACACAATCTCTATCTATTCTATGTGCCATTTTTTCAACAGTATTAAACACTGTAGACAAAGAATCCTTATAACTAACTCTCAGTTGCTGTAGCATTTCATAGTCTTCCTCTGAAATGTGGCTACTATTACTCCTTATCCGATCGCCGAGCCTTTTGTAATCCTTGTTAGAAAATACCATAATGGATATTACGTAAAAAATTTTAGAGTGTCGAGTTGATCGAGGATTTCGGTTTCGAGGCGGTGGCTCTCGGCAAACATTTCGGTGAGCTTGGAGCGGTAATCAGCCATACGGCGGTTGAACTCCTCGACGGTTATATCGACGTATTCTATCTTGATGTCGAAATATTGACCTGCCGACAACGAGTAGTTTTTCTCTTTAATTTCATCATAGCCGACCACCACCGAGAAGTTGTCAACGGCCTCAGCGTTGCGGAAAGTGGAAATGATTTTCTCCACGTCGTCATCGTGAAGTACGGTTTTTTGGTTGCCATCGACCTTGACTTTTTCGCCAAGTTTCGACGCATCCACAAGTACCACCTTGTCGTGTCTCTTCGACTTGTCAAAGAACAGCACTGAAACGTTCGTACCGGTGTTAGCAAACACATTCGATGGCATCGACACCACACCATACACAATACGATTGTTCACTATGTGTTTCAGTATCTTATTTTCAATACCCGACTTGGCAGCAATGAATCCCGTGGGAATTACAATAGCTCCCTTGCCCGTGTCCTTGAGCGAATTGATTACGTGCTGAATGAAACAGGTGTAAATGGCCATACTCTCCTTTTTCTTCGCCGGAACATTCGGCACTCCGGCCCAGAAGCGTGCCGGCTGAGCGGCAATCTTCTCACGAGTGTCGGAAAAGTCCATCCTGAACGGTGGGTTGGAAACCACGTAGTCGAACTGTCGCAGTGCCGTGCCGCTGTCGTTCTTGTGATACGGCGCAACAAGTGTGTCGCCCTGAATTGCGTGGTCGAGCGAAGTAACAAGACCGTTAAGCAATAGGTTTAGCTTCAGCATCTTGTTGCTTCGTTGCGATATGTCTTGTGCAAAGATAGTGCATTTACTATTGCCTATCTGATGGGCTAATGCCATCAAGAGCGTACCGGTGCCCGCCGAGGGGTCATACACCTCGATATTATGCAAGTCTTCATCATCGCCAACGAGCAGTCGCGCCATAATGGTGGCAATAGCGTGAGGCGTATAGTATTCGGCATATTTGCCACCACCGGCCGTATTGTAATCTTTGATAAGATACTCAAATATGGTGGCAAAAAAGTCATATCCTCCGGCAAACGCACGTTCAAACGAAAAATTCACGAGTCTATCTACCAGTGCGCGAGCGAATGCTGAACGTTGGTCGGAGTCCGTAACGTAAGGTGTCAGTCTCTCAAACAGTGGAATTTTGGTGTTCTGCGTTGTTTGAGTACAGAAAATGTCGAGATTCTGCTCCGCAATATCTGTCATTGTGGCATCGAATATGGTGTCAAAATCACCACGGCTCGACTGATTCCACATAACTGATAGCAAATGTTGAGGTTGAAGCTTGAGCGACTCGGGTGGCAGAGC
>CAVEDT010000010.1:0-2043 GCA_963614475.1 Roseburia faecis | reverse complement strand
CGCGATATAGGCATCCTCCCATTTATCCGCTTCGCGGATTTTGTCGGCATAGCGGCTTTTTGCACGCTTCAGCTCGTAACCGAACTTGTCATTCAAAAACTTATATAAGAATACCTGGGTGATAATTTTATATTCATTACCGTCATTACCCAGTCCATATGATTGGCACGTAGCTTTCAGATCGTCTATAAGACGGATTGTTTCTTCTTTTATATCCATATTTTATGCAGGGTACGTTGCGTTGTATTGATTGAGATATTGTCGCGCAATGCCATTTTTTACAAAGTCGTAGTCATCAAGCGTTGCCGTATCAGAAACCTGAGGAAAGTGATACAAGATATCAGACACCGTTGACAGTACCGTCTGTTCAAAATAAGCATCCTTTTTTAATATATCATTACGATCATATACCTTGGAGTCTACCTCATCTTTTATCATATTCAAAATAACACAAATCTCGCTGTCTGAGAATGTGAACAGTGGCTTCTTCTCGTGCGACTTACGTTCTGAATTAACTTCCCTGATACGTTTATGCACACGAGCGAATTTGGCATCACCGTTATACTTTTTCAGTAGATTGTTGTTTGTCTGCTGAATAGTTTTAAGTCTATTGATAATGGAGTCTAAAGCCGCGGTTTCTTCATTATATTTGGCGATGGAGTCAATCACAAATCCATGCTCCTTGAAGCGTTCGGTGAATGCTTCGCGTAACGTAACGAACTCGGGGTCGTCTTGATCAATATTGGCCGTAAAGGCTCTCACGGTGTCACGCCACTTATCTTGGAGTTCTTGTCCACCGGCTATAATCTTGAGCTCTTCCTCACCAATTTTTGAGAAAGTAAACTCAATATCTTGCATCGCCTCATTTACAAGAACCGTAGTTTGTTCATTGTTCGAAAAAGCTTCCTTCTGATTGATGATTGTAATGTGGTGCTGAACTTCCTTCAACATATCCGGAAGTTTTGTAAGTTCTACTTTCGCAAACTTTTCTTTCAAGTCGTCATCACCAAATGTTCGCACAAGATTACCGCAGTCTTTTGCTGCTTCAAGTGCTTTTTTCAGTTCGAGAAGTGTCTTCTTATCTTGTATAGTGGAGACCTCCGAACTGAATTCCTCGACATTATCGGTGGTGTATTCAAAGAGGGCATCCTGAATATCGTGCATCATATTCAAAATTTCCTGCGGAGATTCAAGAACATGAGTAAACGTATTAGTTATGTTGACGCCTGTTTCTTCAGAATCATTGAATTTGTTTAATTCCTTAAGATATGCCTCATTTGTCTCTTCGAAGTTTCGCTTAATGTCTGCGAAATCGATAACGTATCCATAGCGATTATCCTTATAAGGACGATTCACACGCGTAAGTGCCTGTAGCAAATTATGATCCTTTAGCTTTCTTCCAAAATACAAGCGCTTCAATCTGGGCGCATCAAATCCGGTTAGAAGCATATTATACACAATAAGCACATCCACAGTCATATTCTTCTTGAAATCCTTGACTATCTGCTTGCGGGTCTCCTTATCGTCGGTATCATGGAGAATGAGCCTGGCCTTCAGCGATGTTGGGAAAGACGCTGTTTTATTCATTTCAGCCTGTACCTCGTCCCAATAAGCGGCAAGATTGCGTGCTTGTCCACTCGTTTCACAAATAACCATACCGCCAAGAGTTTCATCGCCATGCTGCATACGGAAGCGAGACAAGTCGGAAATGATGTAACGAATCAACTCTTTTACATAGTTTTCGTGTTCAACTATGGTTGCTTTCTTCACATCCTTCTTAAGCACAAGTTCTTCCAACTTTGCCATCACTCGTGTAAGTTTCTCCTTATATGAGGTTTCGATGTCTTCACGAATTATTTTTAGTGTATATCCATCAGCAATAGAACGATCGTAATAGTAGGTATGGAAATAGGTGTTAAATACAGTAGCCGTAGCTCTTTCATCCTTTAACAGCGGAGTACCCGTCAATGCTATTTTTATCGAGTTCGTATCAGCATCAAACAAGTTGGCCAAGAAACATCCACCGGGACGGTATCCTCTATG
>CAVEDT010000009.1:3249-15794 GCA_963614475.1 Roseburia faecis | reverse complement strand
GCCGGACGCCGTGCACATTCCCATATCTTTACAATCCGATTTTGTGTGCATAAAGCCTAAATTGTTTGTCTTTTTATGGCGTGGTTGGCTGAATAGTCCGGGAAATTGCGTATATTTGCAGCAAACAAAAACATTAATAGGATACAAAAACGGTCATTTCGTGCCACAAATGGATACCACGACAATGAAAAAAACAGCTAAAATAGCACTTCTGGCGCTTATGCTGGCGGCGACAGTCCCGGCAAAAGCCTTTAATTTTGAATATAACGGGCTGAAATTTAAGACAAAGTCAGACAACACCTGCGAGGTCACAAAGTCAAGCGCTTCGGGTGACGTAGTCATCCCGGAGGAGGCTGTATGCGACGGCACAAAATACACTGTTGTCGCCATCGGGGACGGCGCCTTCACCAGCAGCATGAGCATGACGTCCGTAACTATTCCTAACACGGTAAAGTCTATCGGGACAAACGCCTTCACCTACTGCTACCTGTTGAAATCCCTGACTATCCCCAACTCGGTGACGTCTATCGGGGCAAAAGCTTTCTCCCTGTGTTCCAAGCTGCAAACCGTCAAGCTGTCCAATTCCTTGGTCACCATTGGTGATAATGCTTTCAGCAGTTGCAAAAATCTCACCGCCGTCGAGATTCCCAATTCTGTAACAACTATTGGGGCGAGCGCTTTTTCTTTCTGTCAGGGGCTGACATCCGTAACCCTGTCCAACTCGCTGACCACTATAGGAGCGTATGCGTTCAACCAATGTTACGGGCTGAAATCCATTGAGATTCCAAGCTCGGTCACCACGATTTGCGACTATGCGTTTCAGGACTGCTACGGGCTGACGTCCGTATACCTCTCCCGCTCGCTGATATCCATCGGGGCAAATATTTTTGCCAATTGTTCGGCACTCGAAACTTTGGTGCTTGATCCTGAAAACGAGGTGTATGATTCGCGTGACAATTGCAACGCGATTGTGGAGACTGCCACAAACAAGCTGGTGATAGGGTGCAAAAACTCCACAATTCCCAATACGATAACCGCTATCGGCAGCTCGGCATTTTCCGGCTGCTCCGGGCTGTCGACTATCGAAATTCCCAACTCAGTGACGTCTATCGGCAACTCGGCATTTTCGCTTTGCACAGACCTGACGGCCATAGACATACCCGGCTCGGTGACATACATCGGCAGCTCGGCATTTTCCGATTCCGGATTGAAATCCATAACGATTCCCGATGGGATTACCACGATCGGATTTGGGATGTTCGCTTATTGCTCCAGGCTGTCTTCTGTGACACTCCCCAGTTCTTTGACCTCCATCGAAATCAAGGCATTCGACCATTGCACAAGCCTGGCTTCCATAGACATACCCGCCTCGGTGAAATCCATCGGCAGCGCAGCATTCTACGGCTCCGGGCTGACAAGTATAGACATCAACAACGTCACCGAGATAGGCGACATGGCTTTTGAATACTGTGCCGAGATGAAGTATGCAAGCATCCTCAAGGCAAAAAGCGTCCCCAAGAGTACATTCGAGAACTGTATCGCCCTCGAAAAGCTCATACTGCCATACGAATGGACGTCGGACTTCAAAGTGGATTTCTCCACACTGAGCGCCTTGAACACACTTTATATCGGCGAAAAGACAGCCACGATACCCGACAGGGCATTTCATAAAAATCTCAATATAGACAACTTTTATAGCAACGCGCCAACTCCCCCGGCCACCGGCGACATTATAACGGGCTGGGTAGGCCTTCAAGGAACTCTTTATGTGCCAAAAGGATGCTTGGACACCTATAAAAAAGTCAGTGAATATAGCTGCGGTTTCCGGAATTTTCAAGAGCTGCCGTACCAAGTGGTCGTCGCCGACGAGAATGTGTCGGTGGACATCTCGAAATCTGCCACCGTGTCTGCTTCCGTCACCCCGGCGGATGCCACCACCGCCCCAGTCAGATGGTACAGTCTTGACGATGATATCGCCACTGTGACCACCGACGGTGTAGTGACCGGTGTGGCCGAAGGCGAGGCAACCCTCGTGGCACTCTGTGACGGCATAACCGCCACCATAAAAGTCGAGGTCAAGGACTCTAACGCCGTCAGGGACGTCACGGTAGACTCCCCGGAAGAAGACGGCCCGTTCGATGTATACAACCTGCAAGGCATCCGCGTCGCCACAGGCATAGACAAAGCCGAACTCGCCTCTGGCACCCTTGCCCCCGGCATCTACATCCTCGTGTCCGCCAAAACTTGTTTGAAAATAAGAATCTAAGAAATCAGACCCGTAACAGCAAGCTATCCGAGAAAAAACGTTCATTCCTTTACGTTAATATTAGCGCTAAATCCGCCTAATTCTCATAATCTCAGGTCCCGACAAGCGCAACGCAAATAAGCATAATACACAATGTCATCATCTATATACAGCTATTCTCTTTGCATTGCGCTGCCGCTGATGTTATTCTTCGGCTTTTACTTCCTACTTGCCAAAACGCCGGAAAAAGCAATCTTCGGGAATTACTTACGCTCACGACGAATTATGGGAGCGGCAATTCTGCTGCTTGCCGTCAATTATTCGGCGCATTTCTTTTTCGGCATTAGGTTCAAAAATGCCAATGCCGCCATTCTGTTAAATCTCTCCACTTATTTTCTTTGTTACTGGCTGTTCAGTTCGGCTCTCACCTCTCTGCTCGACCGCTTCTATATCACCCGAAAGAGATTTCGGACACATATAGGATTATGGGTACTATATTCTATGCTTTCGAGCATCGTATTGCTGGCTTTTCCTAAAGGAGGCATAGAGACATCTGCGATGTTCGCTTTGGCGACCTGCCTTATAATCTACGGGCTTATCTTGACCAAAAGACTGCTCCACACCTACTATCGGGTAATACACATTTTCAAGGAAACACATGCAGACGACCTCGGCGCATACATCAAATGGCTTTCCGTGTTCACGTACTGGGCCATCATCTTCGGAGTGGGATGCGGACTGCTGACATTCCTGCCGGACGAATACATCTACGTCTGGATTTTATCCTCTGTCCCGTTTTACATCTACCTGTTCCTATGCTACTTAAACTATATGCTGTTCTACGAACAAGTGGAAAGTGCAATGGAAAGCGAAGTGACCATGGAAGAAGACATATCGCGTGACACTCGACCGGAACAGCCGCAGAGACAAGAGACCCCGGCGTACCATGCAAAGATGGCCCAGAGAATACAAGACTGGATAGCAGCAGACGGCTTTGTACGCTCCGGTCTCACCATAAAGGAACTATCGGACCGACTTTACACCAATCGCACCTATCTGTCCGAGTACATCAAGACAACATACGCTATGTCTTTTCGCGATTGGATTACCGGACTCCGCATCGAATATGCCAAACGGCTACTCACTCAATACCCGAAGTTGACGGTTGCCGACATATCCGAAAGGTCAGGATTTATTTCCCCGAGCCACTTTACCCGCCTATTCAAAGAAAATGTCGGCTGCACACCTGTCAAATGGCGAAAAAAAGAGATCGAACTATAAAGCCGAAAATGTCCGACTCCGTTCACAAGTGAAGCCAAAATCCGAACAATTGAACATTTTGGAACTATTTTCTTGCATAGGCAAACATTAATGTTTACCTTTGCTTCCGACAATAAACATACTGCATAACCAACAATTACGCTTATGAAAAAACATCTAACTCTTTTTACTCTGGCAATGGCAGCCATCATGACCGCCGGAGCCGCGACCCTAACCAAGACCGCCACCCCGTTCAAAGCGGACAAAAAAGGCATGCCTAAGGCTACCGCGGTTGTCGCCAAAGCCAACGAACACAACTTCCCCACCGGGGAATACAAGAGTCTCGGCAAAGGCTTGTATACCGACGATATGCTTTTGCCTGCGTTCGGGTACGAGCCTATGACCTGGGAAGTCGAAATACAACAGAGCGTCGAAGATCCCAACTTCTACCGCGTAATCTCGCCCTACGGCAAGGCTTTCGCCGATGCGATGCTGGCTACCAACAACGTCGAGCTGACAGAAACACAGTATGACAGCGCCGGCACCACGCAGCTGGACATCGATGCCACCGACCCAGACAACGCATACTTTGCCAAGACCATGATCGGCCTCGACTGGAACTACGGCCCGGTATATATCGGCATACCCTCGTCCAAACAGGTGACTTTCAAAGACGGCATCTTCTCCGCTCCGGCCAGGGGCATTGCCTATGGCGACGACGATGGCGCCGTGGCCATGAACACCAACCAAAAATGGCGCATAGTGCTGCCCGGTGTCGAGGCCGTGGACTACTCCATGGTTTTCAGCCTCGAAAACCAATGCACAATAAACCGCAAAGTCCTCGGAAAACTTACCCTGGGTAATGACATCGACAAAGTCAAGTATGTAATCCTGCCCAACTTCCAGGAAGACGAAGTGATGGGAGCCCTGGCTGACGTAGCCGAAAACGGATACGACCTTCCCGTGCGTGGAAATTTCAGCTGGACTATGTCCGAGGTGAACAAGGAAACAATAATCCTTGTCGGCCTCAACCGCGCAGGGCAGCAGGTTGCATACCAATGGGCCACATGCTACTACCTGGACAACGACGACACCGCATGGACCAATTGCGGCACTGCAACGCTCAACGTGGGTTTCATCAAAGAATTCTTCAAAGTGGATGACGAGTCCCTCGAAGTTACCCTGCAACGCAATGTCCAAAACCCGCGCGTGATACGTCTTACCGAGCCGTTCGCCAACAGCAAATACAACGGTTCCAACAAGCATAATTGCGGTCTGATCCATTCTATCACCATCAACGCCGTTGACGATAGGTGCATCTACGTCCAAGAAGGCCCTGTCGGCCTTGACTACGGATACGGTCTCATCCGCCTTAGTTCAACGCCCGAATACTATCTCGGCGCAGGATTTGACTGGGAAGAGATTGCGGAAACAGAAGCCGGCGCCACGCTGAGCGAGGACAATGTTCTGTCATTCCCCAAGAGTATGCTGCTTATCTCCATGTTCAACTACAGCAACGGCGACTGGTACAGCGTCGAAAACACCGACACGAGCATCAAGCTGCCGTCAAATTTCGACCTTCTCGGTGTCAGCGATGTCACCGTTGACGACAACGCAGACGCACCCGCACGCATATACAACCTCCAGGGCATTCCCGTAAACAATCCCGAACCCGGACAGGTATACATCGTTGTGCGCGGCAATCGCTCCGCCAAAGTCGTATTCTAAAACACTGAATACCTCATTCGGGGAATCTCCCTGAAATGACACAAAACGAGGCCGGTCCACTGCGGATCGGCCTCGTTTGTATGCACGGCATCATACATCGTACGTGTACCCCGAGGGAGAATCGAACTCCCATCAAAAGTTTAGGAAACTTCTATTCTATCCGTTGAACTATCGGGGCGCTGAAAAATGTATGCAAAAGTACAGCTTAATTTCGAGATAAACAAACCATACGGTAGCGTATACCGCTTTTGGCATCCTCGCTCCATTCCGAAGCTTCATCGAGGTGCCACTGCGCCGGATTTACTTCGGGAAAATGCGTATCGGCGTCCGCAAACGATGCATCTATCTGTGTCAGGTATAACCGTGACGCAAGAGGCAACGCCTGTCGATAAATCTCGCCGCCACCGATGATAAAAATCTCAGCATCAGCATCTCCGTAACTATCGGCACGCAGGCGCTCTACGGCCTGCTCTAACGATGGGAAAGTCTCTATACCGTCTGCATGGTAAGACGCATTGCGCGTCACCACGACATTGCGTCGCCCGGGCAATGCTCCGCCGGGCAGCGACTCAAACGTCTTGCGACCCATCACTACCGGATGTCCCATAGTCAGGCGGCGAAAATGGCGCATATCTTCTCGAATATGGCACACAAGACCGCCCTGGCGTCCTATGGCGCCGTCCGAAGCCACAGCTGCTATAATCGATATTGTCATACTTGATATATTTTCAGACAGATACTACTCCCGCAATGTGAGGGTACGGATCATAATCCTCAAGGCGGAAGTCGTCATAATCGAAGGCAAAAATATCCTTGACGTCGGGGTTGAGGACCATACGCGGCAGCGGACGCGGGTTACGCGTCAGCTGCAACTTAACTTGCTCGAAATGATTGTGATAGACGTGTGCATCTCCAAGTGTATGCACAAATTCGCCGGCTTTAAGCCCGGTAACCTGAGCCATCATCATCAGCAGCAATGCGTACGAGGCGATATTGAAAGGCACGCCCAAGAAGGTGTCGGCACTGCGCTGATACAACTGGAGGCTCAAGCGTCCGTTTGCCACATAAAACTGGAACAATGCGTGGCATGGCGGAAGCGCCATGGTATCTATATCCGCCACATTCCACGCGCTGACAATGATACGTCGACTCTCGGGATTTTTGCGTATGGCATTTACCGCATTGGCTATTTGGTCGATAGTGCCGCCACGGCCGTCAGGCCACGAGCGCCACTGATAGCCGTAGACATGGCCGAGGTCGCCGTTGGCATCCGCCCATTCGTTCCAAATACGAACTCCGTGTTCCTGAAGGTAATGCACATTGGTATCGCCGCGCAGAAACCACAGCAATTCGTATATTATCGATTTGAGATGTAACTTCTTGGTGGTAAGTAGCGGAAAGCCGTCTGCAAGATCAAAGCGCATCTGGTGTCCGAACACCGAACGAGTGCCTGTACCCGTACGGTCGCCACGGTCAACGCCTTCGCGCATAATTCTGTCCAGCAGTTCTAAATATTGTTTCATTGGGTGTGTCGATTTCTTTTCTATGCAAATTTACGCAATTTTTGCGAGAACAAACGCTGCCGCACGTCAGGGCATAAGCCAAGGTCGTCCAAGCGTAGGGTTTTACTTGTCCCGACGCAGAACTATGCACGTACGCGCCGGCAGGTACAACTTGAGCCATTCGACTCCGGCAGGCGCATATAGCTCGTCGTGTATGGTGAGGTGGTCGATGCCGGACGTGACGTTGTCGTAGCCGCCGAAACGTATTTCGTCGGAACTGAGAATGGTATGATACTTGCCGGCCGGAGCCAAAATGCCGTAACCGTCAAATGATTGCGTAGGATTGAAGTTGAACACAAACACCAGGTCGCCTCGCATAAATGCCAGTACCTGATCATCGTCTTTCTCCCAAAGCTTACGCACCGGCAGCGATTGGAAGTTGTAGGTGCCACCTACAAGGTGAATGATGGCATTATCCCAATTGTTGAGCAGGTGGTATTTCAACTCGGGATTGTCCACGAGACTCCATTGGCGACGGGCATATTTGTAACTCCAGCCATTCCCTTCTCGGGGGAAGTCTATCCATTCGGGATGGCCGAACTCGTTGCCCATAAAATTAAGGTAACCGCCGTTGATAGTGGCCAATGTCACAAGACGTATCATCTTGTGAAGCGCGATTCCGCGTGCAACAGTCGCATCATCGTCGCCCATCATCATGTGCCAATACATGTGATCGTCTATCAGTCGGAATATCACCGTCTTATCTCCCACGAGTGCCTGGTCGTGACTCTCGACATAGGATATGGTTTTTTCGTCGGCTCGACGGTTAGTCAGTTCCCAGAATATGCTTGTAGGCTTCCAATCCTCGTCCTTGCGTTCTTTGAGCGTCTTAATCCAGTAGTCGGGGATACCCATGGCCATACGGTAGTCGAAGCCCATACCGCCGTCGCCGAAAGGCAACGCCAGCCCGGGCATTCCGCTCATCTCTTCAGCGATAGTGATAGCGTGATGATTGACACTATGTATCAATTTGTTAGCCAATGTCAGATAAGTAATGGCATTGGTATCCTCGCCGCCATCGTAATAGTCGCCATAGCCGCCGAAAGCTTGTCCGAGGCCATGATTATAGTACAGCATCGAGGTCACGCCATCAAAGCGGAAGCCGTCAAAATGGTATTCCTCGAGCCAGTACTTGCAGTTGCTCAGCAGGAAATGCATCACTTCATCCTTGCCGTAATCGAAGCACAGCGAGTCCCAAGCGGGGTGTTCGCGGCGGCCGTCGCCGTAGAAATACAAGTCATAAGACCCGTCAAGGCGCCCCAGGCCCTCGGCTTCGTTTTTCACCGCGTGGCTATGCACGATATCCATGATTACCGCTATGCCTTTGCTATGGGCAGCATCAATAAGGCTTTTAAGATCCTCGGGCGTTCCGAAACGGCTTGATGCTGCAAAAAAGCTGCTGACATGGTAGCCGAACGATCCGTAGTACGGATGCTCCTGTATCGCCATGATTTGTATGGCATTGTACCCGTCCTCGACGATACGCGGCAGTACATTGTCGCGGAACTCGGCATACGTGCCCACGCCCTCGCGGTCCTGCGCCATACCGATATGGCACTCGTATATCAGCAGCGGTCGCACATCAGGCACAAAGCCCATATCATGCCATACATAAGCCTGTTCGGGAGACCAGACTTGTGCAGCAAAAAGCTTGGTGTCAGCATCTTGCTGTACACGCGTAGCATACGCCGGGATGCGTTCGCCTTCGCCACCGTCCCAACGGACATACATCTTGTAAAGGTCGCCGTGCTTCATCGCTCCGGCTTCGAACACACCTTCCCAGACGCCACCGTCCAGACGCGTCAGCGCATACTGCGGCAATCGCTGCCAGTCGCTGAAATCGCCCTCAAGGGTGATAGCCGTCGCATTGGGTGCCCATTCGCGGAAACACCAGCGGCCGTCCTCCAAGCGATGAAGTCCGAAATACTCGTGAGCGTTGGCGAAGTCCTCCAACGTCTTAGCGCTGCCCGATGTCAGGCGTTTTTCGGCTCGTATAGCATCCTGATGACGTCCCTCGATAGCCGCAGCGTACGGCTCCAGCCACGCGTCATTGCGTATTATCGCCAGCGGCTTAGGTGCCCGAACGGTCTGTTCCACAGGGCTCTTGCGTTTGCTCGTGCTGTGGACTTTTGTCTTTTTATTTGCGGATGATTTTGCCTTTGTGCTCATATAGTGAATGCGGTTCTTTGTGTAATTAAGTATGATAATGACGATTGTCCCGTTTACGGCTTAAAGCACACAACGATATGTTGTGTTACTATATTCCGTATATTTCGGCGTTAGAGGTCGAGTTCTTCACGGGCCTTGTCCATCTCCTCATAGAGTTGGGAGGTGAGTTTCTCGACGGTGCGCTCCAATTCTTCGATTTTGTCTTTGTGCTTGCGATATACGGCGGCGTTGACGTAGTCGGTTTCGCGGCTGCCGGCACGGGCCGCACGTTTGCCGATGCGCGAGGCACGGTCTTCGAGCATGTCTTGACGGACGTTGCTGATGTCGGCTTCGAGTTTGGCAATTTCGCGTTCTAAGGCGTCTTCGTACCAGCCGAGGGCTACATCGGTCTGGTCGGCGGTGAGCGCATCGGCTTCGTCGATACGGGCTATTTCCTTGGGGTTATAGCTGTTACCACAAGAAGCCAAGCCAAGTGCGAGGGTAGCGGATAGTATCAGTGTTTGCAGTTTCATTTCTCAATCTATTATTTCGCAGTCGTCGGATACGTTGTGGGATTGTATCTATCGGCTCTATGTCAATGTATCACGAGTTTGGATATAACGTTTTTACCAACCAATTGGTTGAGATGCTGTACGATGCGTTCTTTGCTGAAGGAAAGTTCGTTTTTAAGCGAAGCCGAGGCGATGACCACGTGCAATTCGTCCTGCTGGATCCATCGTCGTACTGTATAGCGATTGACGGTGGGGCCGACGACTTCGCTCCAGAGGAAACTGGCACGTGCCCGTTCGTAGCTTTCGTCAGCCCCGGCTGCCGTAATAGCCTGACGGATAATCGCATCAACGCGCAATGGGTCGTGGCGTTTCATGGCAATTGTTCGAATGTGCCGTCGGTGACACGCCACATCCGGCATGGGGCATCGGCGGCGAGATGCCCGGGTATTTCGTCGAGATGGCGGCGGTTGGTGTCGGTGATGAAAATCTGGCCGAAGTCTTCGGAGGCTACCAATGCGATGATGCGCGAAACGCGTGTTGCATCAAGTTTGTCAAAGATGTCGTCTAACAATAGCAGGGGTTTGAGGCCGGTGCTTTCGACCAAGAACCGATACTGGGCCATGCGAAGGGCTATGGTGAAGGTCTTGGCTTGGCCTTGAGAGGCGGTACGCCGAAGGGGCAAACCGTTGACCGTAACTTCGATATCATCACGATGTATGCCCATGGCGGTGTATCCGAGCAGCCGATCGCGGTCGCGATTGCGGCTCAATGCGTCGGCAATGCTTGCGTCTGTCGTGCCGTCTAACGGCCCGCGGTAGTCCATAGTGACGGTCTCGTTGTCGCCGGCAATGATGCCGTAGTAGCGTTGATGGAGCTCGGCAAGGCGGCTAATGTGGCGGCGCCGGGCTTCGATGATGTAGCGTGACGACATATCCATACCGGCTTCGATGGTGTCGAAGAGCAGGTAATCGGAGGAGGAATCCTTGAGCATACGATTGCGTTGTTCGAGGGCGCGATTGTAGCGTATAAGGTGCTCCAAATAGTGGCTATCGGCCTGGCTTATGACCATATCTATGAATCGGCGTCGCACTTCGGCCGCTCCGGAAACGAGGTTCATATCGGCCGGAGAGACGAGCACGGCGGGGAAGAGTCCTATATGGGCGCTCAGACGTCGATATTCTTTGCCGCCACGCTTGAAGCTCTTGTGTCCGGGCGAAAGCACGACGTTGATGTCGTCTTCGGCGCCATGTCGCAGGTAGTCGGCATGCAGATGTGCCCAGGGGCAACCACGGCGTATAAGCATATTGTCCGGAGTACCGGCAAAACTCTTGGTGTACGACAGCACATATATGGCGTCCAAGAGATTGGACTTACCCATGCCGTTGTCGCCGAGCATACAATTCAACTTATCGCAAAAGTCAAGCGATGCTTCGGCGATATTCTTGAAATCGGTTATGCTTATGTGGCGCAGTATCATTTGCCAAAATGGCGTGAGAAGAATAGCAGGTGGTAGAGGATACTATTGCTCCAGTATTTGTGATTATGGATGCCGGGACGCGAGATGTAGTCGTGCGGTATCTTGGCTTCGAGCAGCTTCTGATGCAAAGCGGCGTTGACGCCGGCAAAAAAGTCTTCGCTACCGCAATCAAAGATGATATTATTGGCTCCGGGCACCATTTGCGGCACCAGATTGATGACGGTATGCGTCTCCCAGGTCTTGGCAGTGGCGGATGTATAGGCGCCCAGAGCGTCTTTCATCTTCCATCTTTCGGTGAACGGCAGGATGTTGACGCCGCCGCTGGTGCTACCGATATTTTTCCAGATATCGGGATGGCGGACGCCCAGCCACAATGCGCCGTGTCCGCCCATACTCAATCCGGTAATGGCTCGTTTGGATGCCTCGGGAAGTGTCGGATAGTGCTTGTCTATATACGGCACGAGGCGCTTGGTCATAAATGTTTCCATCTTCACCTTAGGATTGGCGGGAGCATCCCAATACCACGAATCGCAGCCGTCGGGCATCACCATGGCCATACCATATTGGTCGGCGAGGGCGGGGAGCTGTTTGCAGGTGGTGGTCCACTGTCTGTGGTCACCGCCAAAACCGTTGAGCAGGTAGACGGTTGGTACGCGGTGTGTGGCGGAAGCACCTTCGGGGATAATAACCGTAACAACAATGGGTTGCGGCATTTCGGCTGCCTTGATTGTGATGGTGTCTACCTTGGCGGCATTGGTCGCCAAAGCGGCAAACAAGGCCACGATGGAAATTATAGCTGTCTTGACTGACATGGTCGTGTATTTTTCTGTCGTTTAGTTGATTTGAATGCCGAAGCGACGTTGCAAGTAGGCAATCACGACCTCCACCAAATCGTCGATATCCATGGCGGAGGTGCTGACGGTAAGGTCATACGAGGCGGCTTCGCCCCACTGCTTGTCGCTGTAGAAATTGTAGAAGGCGGCACGTGCCTTATTTGTCTTTTCGACTATGGCGCGAGCCTGGTCGGCGGCCACCTCAGGCCTGCGTTTGCACACACGCGCGATGCAATCGTCCTTGGTGGCGCTGACAAAGATGTTGGCTACACGCGGATGGTCGCGAAGGATGTAATCGGCGCTGCGACCTACGATGACGCATGACCCGCGCGAGGCGACACGACGTACAAAGTCGCATTGAGCCTTATAGAGCGCATCATCTCCGCCGCCAAAGCCTCCTCCGTCGTAGTATGCCATAGGGCTTGCGCCGGGAAAACTGGCAAAGAATCCGCCGACAAAACTGGGCCGCTTCTCGTCGCTGTCGCGGAAGAAGTCGGGACATAGTCCGGCGTCGCACGCGGCCTGCATCAGCAATTCTTTGTCGTAGAACTCGATACCGAGACGCGAGGCCAGGCGACGGCCGAGTTCGTGACCGCCGCTGCCCATCTGTCGTCCTATGGTGATTACGATATCCGGAGTGACCATCGCTTTTGACGTTTCCGGTTACTTGGACATTTCGCCAACGGTCTGATCAAGCGTAGACTTATTGCAGATACCGTCAATAATCATTACGGCATTATCCTTGATTGTAACTATCAGAACATTGATCATATCCTTCTC
>CAVEDT010000009.1:0-3167 GCA_963614475.1 Roseburia faecis | reverse complement strand
TTGGCATACGGCCATAAATTCGCCGTTTTCGCCGGTAGCAGATGCGAACTGGTTTTCCTCGGGGATGCTCGTGAGGTCAGTCTTAATGGCGTCGATTAAGGCTGCATCAAGCTGGCCCATAAGTACGATGCCATCGTTGATACCCTCTTCTTTAAGCGAAGGGCCGGCCATAGCGGAGATGTCGCTGATGCCTTCGGTTGCCTTGTATTTGGCAATGAATTCGGTCATTGTCATTGCAGATGCGCTGACAAGGCTTACCAATGCCAGCATGAGGGAAAATGCAATACGTTTCATAATCTTATTCGTGTTTGGTGTTGTGTGTATATTCTATCGTAAGTAGTTATCGTTAAAGATATTTACATTATTATAATCGGCGATTTATACTATAATGCGCCGTATAAGCCTTGCCTATTGCTTATCATTGATGGTATACCCTACGTATGTGCGCGGCGTCAGTTGATGTAGGCGTGCTCGCACGTCTTCGCTGACGTCGAGGCCGACAATAAAGTCGGCTATCGTCCGGGCCGTAACAGCGTGATTGGTACGCGTCAAGGCCTTGAGTGCCTCGTACGGATTAGGATAGCCCTCGCGACGGAGGATGGTCTGGATCCCTTCGGCCACCACGCTCCACATTGAGTCAAGGTCGGCGTCGATAGCATCACGATTCAGCAGCAGTTTGCCCAGTCCCTTTTCGGTAGACGCTATCGCTATGAGTGTGTGCGCCATAGGAACGCCGATATTACGCAGTACGGTGCTGTCCGTAAGGTCACGCTGAAGGCGGGATACCGGCAACTTGGTCGCAAGATGGCCCAGCAGTGCATCGGCCACACCGAGATTACCCTCGCTGTTTTCAAAGTCTATGGGATTTACCTTGTGCGGCATCGCGGATGACCCTACTTCGCCCTCGCGTATGCGTTGTTTGAAGTAGTCCATGGATATGTACATCCACATGTCGCGATCTAAGTCAAGGATGATTGTATTGATGCGGCGCATAGCGTCCATCATCGCGGCCATATTGTCGTAGTTGGAAATCTGCGTGGTCCACGGTTCGCGCTCTATACCGAGGGTATCGCGCAGGAAACCGGCGGCAAAGCCCTGCCAATCGACATCGGGGAAAGCTACACGATGTGCATTGAAGTTGCCGGTGGCTCCGCCGAATTTGCCTGATACGGGGATTGAAAGCAATTGCCGCTTTTGGTTTTCGAGACGGCTTACATAAACGTATATTTCCTTGCCGAGCGTGGTGGGCGATGCAGGCTGGCCATGTGTACGCGCCAGCATGGGAAGGTCGCGCCATTCGTGAGCCAACGCTCGCAAATGCTCTATCAGAGCCTCCAAGGCGGGTATATACGCCTCGGTCAGCGCTTCGCGTAACGACATCGGCACTGCCGTATTGTTGATATCCTGCGATGTGAGGCCGAAGTGTACGAATTCTTTATTTGCATTTACGCCCATAGCATCCATGCGTTCCTTGATAAAGTATTCGACGGCCTTCACGTCATGATTGGTCACTTTTTCGATAGCCTTGACACGCGCCGCATCCTCGACGGTGAAGTCCCGGTACAGCGAACGCATACGCTGTTCATCTTCTTGGCTCAAAGGCGCAATCTGCGGCAGCCCCAGACGCGTCAGAGATATAAAATACTCTACTTCTACCCTTAATCGGTAGCGTATCAATGCAAACTCTGAAAAATACTCGGCCAGTCGCGAGCATTTGTCACGGTAGCGGCCGTCGATGGGCGAAATCGCAGTCAGTGTATCCAATTCCATATATCTGTGTCTTAGACTACGAAATTACAAATAATTTATCACTTATGCCCTACCCTTCGGCCGATTTCGCGCACTTTTTTCGGTCGAACGCTAATCGGAGGCCTTTTGACATAAAAAACATGCGACACGCAATACCTTTCGGCATCGCATGTCGCATATATGTATCGATATCCGTCTATCGGATTATTCAGCTGCGGGAGCTTCGGCAGCGGGTGCCTCTGCGGCAGGCGCTTCTGCGGCAGGTGCTTCTGCGGCGGGAGCGGCGGCTTTGCGGCGGCTGCGGCGAGTGGTTTTCTTCTTCTCTTCCTTGCCGGCCTTAACCATTGTCTCGTTGTAGTCTACCAACTCAATGAAGCAAGTCTTGGCGTTGTCACCCAAACGATTGCCGGTTTTGAGTATACGAGTGTAACCACCGGGACGGTTAGCAATCTTGGTTGCGATTTCGCCGAAGAGTTCCTTGACGGCTTCCTTGCTCTGCAGGTGTGCAAAGACAAGGCGACGGTTGGGTGTGGTATCTTCTTTGGCGCGGTTGATCAGCGGCTCGGCGTACACGCGCAGGGCTTTGGCTTTGGCCAAGGTGGTGAATATGCGTTTGTGCATAATCAGCGAAGTGGTCATATTAGCCAAGAGGGCATCGCGATGTGCCTTGGTGCGGCTAAGATGATTGAATTTTTTATTGTGTCTCATCGTGAATGTTACTCTTTATCCAGTTTGTATTTTGAAATGTCCATGCCGAAGGACAGGTTCATGCTTGCGAGGAACTCGTCAAGCTCGGTCAGCGACTTCTTACCGAAGTTGCGGAACTTGAGCAGGTCGTTTTTGTTGAACTGTACAAGTTCGCCCAAAGTCTCGACCTCGGCGCTCTTGAGGCAGTTGAGTGCGCGTACGCTCAGCTCCATATCGACGAGTTTGGTCTTCAGGAGTTGACGCATGTGCAGCACTTCCTCATCGAATTCATCGCTTTCGCCGGTCTCGGGTGCATCGATCGTAATCTTCTCATCGGAGAACAAGGCAAAGTGATGAATAAGAATGCGTGCAGCCTCTTTGAGGGCATCCTTGGGATGTATCGATCCGTTAGTGGTGATTTCGAGGATAAGCTTGTCGTAGTCGGTCTTTTGGTCGACACGGAAGTTCTCTATGGTGTACTTGACGTTCTTTATGGGCGTGTAGATGGAGTCGATGGCGAGGATGTTGACATCGTCGTCAGCTATTTCCTGCTCTTCGGCAGGCACCCATCCGCGACCTTTATTTATTGTCAGTACGATAGTGAAACTTGCATCGGCATCCAGATGGCATATCACCTGTTCGGGGTTGAGCACCTGGAAGCTGGTCAAAGCCTTACCTATGTCTCCGGCCGTAAATATTTCGGTACCAGAGACGGTGATGGTGACTTTTTC